>NZ_JBGCCM010000046.1:0-88086 GCF_041262085.1 Catenulispora sp. GAS73 | reverse complement strand
GGTTCACCGTTCGACTTGCATGTGTTAAGCACGCCGCCAGCGTTCGTCCTGAGCCAGGATCAAACTCTCCATTGATGATTATCACCAGCCGACCGGAATAGGGTCAGCATGAGGTGTCAGAAGAGTCACCTGGCGGACAGTCGCATACACCCCGACGGGGGTCGGGGTGGGCACTGTCAACCATGTGTTCAAGACACTCGGACCATCGCTCACGAGGAGCGCAGGACCCGAGGTCGCATGGCATCACAATTCGTCACACACTGTTGAGTTCTCAAGAAACAGACGCCCGAACCACTCGTCCCGGAACCTTGATTCCGATCGGCTGCGACCCGGCGTTGTCAGGTCTTGCTGTTTTTCTTTTGTTCTTGTCTTGCTTCGCTTTAGATCTTAGCAGATCCTTTGCGTTCTTCGCAATTTCACTGAGCCTTTGAATCAAGCACAGTCGCTTTGATTGCGATTGCCGGTTTGGGATTCTTTTTCGAACCCTTGCCCCGGCGGCTTGGTTACTCTAGCATGGATTCTTTGGGCTCTCGCCCGCCGCTCCCGCTTGACAGCAACCCCTCTAACTTACGCTCCCCGAACACGCGTGTCAACCTGATGGCCGTCGCCAGTTCATGGAGGGGAACCCTGTAAGTATGGCACACGTCTGAGGTCGCAGACGAATCGGCGGTGTCTACCCATCACTCAGAGGGCTGAAACCATCCGTTCGCTGATCGGATCCGGTGACCCGACTAAGCCCTCGTGGGTATCACGTCTGCTCTGTCGGCCCTGCTCACGTCACCTGTCTCACCGCGCAGAGCGGCTCGGCGACCAACGAAGAACACGTAGACGAGGAACAGCGTCTCGGCCACGAAACCGATCGTGAGCCGCACCGGAGCGGGCGTGTGCCCGGTCACGAACCCCTCGATCGAGCCCGACACCAACAGCACGCACGCCAACCCGAGCGCCATCGTCCCGAGCACCCGTCCCTGCTCCCCCAGCGCCTCGCCGCGAGTCCGCGGCCCCGGCGAGAGAAGCGTCCACGCGATGCGCATCCCGCAACCGCCGGCGACGAAGACCGCGCTGAGTTCCAACATCCCGTGCGGGGCGACGAGCGACAGGAACGTGCCGAAGCGTCCGTGCGCCGCCATGAACCCGCCGTCGATCGCCAGGTTCGCCGTGTTCATGTACATGGCGACGAACGGGAAGACCAGCGTCACCCCTCCGAACAGCGCCAGCGCGGACACCCAGGCGTTGTTCACCCACACCTTGAAGCCGAACGATCCCGGACTGAACTGCGTGTAGTACGTCTCGAACTCCCCGCCGGGCCGGAAGACCCCGTTCACGAGATCCGGAGAAGCCAGCTCCCCCTGCACGCGCGGATTCGCCGCGATGTACCAGCCCATGAAGAACGCGGCGACAAGTGAGATCACCGCGGTAGCGATCCACCAGCGTCGCGCTCTATAGAGAGCCGCCGGAAAGCCGTCGGTGAAGAAGTAGAGGATCTCTCTCCACGCCGGAACGCGGGGCCCGGCGATGGCGCCGCGCGCGGTCGCCAGCAGAGACGACAGGTGACCGACCACTACAGCGTCCGGCGCCGCGGACCTCACTACAGACAGATGCGTAGCGACGTTCTGGTAGAGCGCTACCAGCTCGTCCGCCTCGCCGCCGTCCAGAGCCCGGCTCTGGTTCGACAACTGCGCGAGGCGGGTCCACTCCGCGCGGTGGGCCGCTGCGTATGCGTCGATGTCCACGTGTAGGAAGACCCCGCCTCTGTGAGAAGCCAGCGCTCTATATGGAAAGTCTGTGGTGAGAAACTGTGCGCCCACGGTATGAGCGGTCTACCGTTGCCGCAACAACGTCAGCCCGGAGTGGAGACAAAGACCTTGAGCGACCTGGTCATCGGCGAGGGCGTGGCCCTGGATCTCCGGCTCGCCAAGCTGCCGAGCCGCGCGCTGGCCCGGCTGCTGGACCTGCTCATCCAGGCCAGCTTGCTGGGTGTGCTCGCCGCCGTGCTCGGAGTGGTGGCGTCGGCCGGCGCGGTCGACGACGCGGTGATGGCCGGTCTCATGATCGTCGTGACGATCGCGGCGGTGGTCGGGTACCCGGCGCTGCTGGAGACCGTCGGGCGCGGGCGCACACTGGGCAAGATGGCGCTCGGGCTGCGCGTGGTGCGCACCGACGGCGGCCCGGTGCGGTTCCGGCACGCACTGGTCCGCGCGCTCTCGGGCATCTTCGACCTCTACGCCACGGCCGGTGTGCTGGCCGTGGCGACGTCCTTCTCCTCGAAGCAGGGGCGCCGCACCGGTGACTGGCTGGCCGGGACGGTCGTGGTCCGCGACCGGGCACCGGACGCCGGGGTGAGCCCGGCCGGAATGGCGGCGCTGGCCATGCCCTATCCGTTGCTCGGCTGGGCGCAGCAGCTGGACCTGTCGGCGCTCCCCGACGACGTCGCGCTGTCCGCACGCCAGTACCTGACGCGCATGCACGAGATGCGCCCGGACGTCGCCGCGCGCATGGGCCACGAGGTCGCGACCGAAGTCCTCCGCTACGTCGCGATGCCGCCGGCCGGAACGCCGCCGTGGGCGTACCTGGCGGCGGTCACGGCCGAACGCCGGGTCCGGCAGATGCGGGCGGCGGAGGCGGCCCAGCGAGCGGCGTGGGAGCGGGCTCAGAGGCAGGCACCGGCCTACGCCGGGGCGCCGGGCCCGACGGCTGGAGCGCCGGCCGGGGCGCCCCCTATGGCACCGCCCACAGCGCCCCCTCCGGCGGCATGGCAGGGCTCGATGGTGCCGCCGGTCCAGGATCGGACGCCGGAGACCCAGCCCGCCCCGCAGACCGAGGGCGACGGGTTCAAGCCGCCGCTCTGAAACACCGTTCGTTCCAGGACCTGAAATAACGCCGAGGCCGGCCCCGCCAAGCGGGACCGGCCTCTCACGCGATCCGGAGCAGATCAGTACCTGAAGATCAGTACCGGTAGTGCTCCGGCTTGTACGGCCCCTCGACCTCCACGCCGATGTAGGCGGCCTGCTCCGGCGACAGCTTCGTCAGCCTCACGCCGAGCGCGTCCAGGTGCAGCCGCGCCACCTTCTCGTCCAGGTGCTTCGGCAGCACGTACACGCCGATCGGGTACTCCGCGGTCTTCGTGAACAGCTCGATCTGCGCGATCACCTGGTTGGTGAACGAGTTCGACATCACGAAGCTCGGGTGGCCGGTGGCGTTGCCCAGGTTCAGCAGGCGGCCCTCGGAGAGCACGATGATCGTCTTGCCGTCCGGGAACTTCCAGGTGTGGACCTGCGGCTTGACCTCGACCTTCTCGATGCCCGGGATCTTGGCCAGGCCGGCCATGTCGATCTCGTTGTCGAAGTGGCCGATGTTGCCGACGATCGCCTGGTGCTTCATCTCGGCCATGTCCGCGGCCATGATGATGTCCTTGTTGCCGGTCGCGGTGACGAAGATGTCGGCGCTGCCGACCACGTCCTGCAGCGTGGCCACCTGGAATCCGTCCATCGCCGCCTGCAGCGCGCAGATCGGGTCGACCTCGGTGATGATCACGCGGGCGCCCTGGCCGCGCAGCGACTCGGCGCAGCCCTTGCCGACGTCGCCGTAGCCGCACACGACCGCGACCTTGCCGCCGATCAGCACGTCGGTGGCGCGGTTGATGCCGTCGACCAGCGAGTGCCGGCAGCCGTACTTGTTGTCGAACTTGCTCTTGGTGACCGAGTCGTTGACGTTGATCGCCGGGAAGAGCAGCGAGCCCTCCTTGGCCATCTCGTACAGCCGGTGCACGCCGGTGGTGGTCTCCTCGGTGACGCCCTTGATGCGCTCGCCGATGGCGGTCCAGCGGTTGCCGTCCTCAGAGAGCGACTTGCGCAGCAGCGCCAGGAAGACCTGGAACTCCTCGCTGTCGGCGGCCGAGGCGTCCGGCACGGCGCCGGCCTTCTCGAACTCCGTGCCCTTGTGGACCAGCATGGTGGCGTCGCCGCCGTCGTCCAGGATCATGTTCGGGCCGGTGTTGCCGTCGCCGGTGTCCGGCCACTGCAGCATTCGGTCCGTGCACCACCAGTACTCCTCCAGCGTCTCGCCCTTCCAGGCGAAGACCGGGATGCCGGCCGGAGCCTCCGGCGTCCCCTGGCCGACCACGATCGCCGCCGCGGCGTGGTCCTGGGTGGAGAAGATGTTGCAGGAAGCCCAGCGCACATCGGCACCGAGGGCCGCGAGGGTCTCGATGAGGACCGCGGTCTGCACCGTCATGTGCAGTGAGCCCGAGATGCGCGCCCCGCGCAGGGGCTGCGCGTCCGCGTACTCGGCGCGGATCGCCATCAGGCCGGGCATCTCGTGCTCGGCGAGGGTGATCTCCTTGCGGCCGAATTCGGCCAGGGACAGGTCAGCGACCTTGTAGTCGCTCGGAGTGAGGACGCTCACGGCGTTTCTCCTGTTTCGTCGGCTGACGTTGCGTTTATGAATGTAGCGGTTCGCGGGGCTTACTGGCTCACCCGGACGGTGCGCGAGGCTCAGGCGGCCTTCGTCGCCTCGTCGATGAGCAGGACCGGGATGCCGTCGCGGACCGGGTACACCAGCGCACACTCCGAGTTGGTGCAGGCGAGCGCGGAGGCGGCGTCCTCTTCGCGCAACGGGGCGTGGCACTTCGGGCAGGCCAGGATCTCCAGCAGGGAGGGCTCGATCACGGCAGGGCTCCAATCAGGTCGAATCAGAAGAATGGGGCGGGCGGACTGGTTCCCCGGTCCGCCCTGCGCTTCAGCGCGTCAGGCGCGGATGATCCCGAGCACCTCGTCGCGCAGCGCTGCCACCGCGTCGGCGTCGGCCGCCTCGACGTTCAGGCGCAGCAGCGGCTCGGTGTTCGACGGTCGGACATTGAACCACCAGCCGTCGCCGGCGACGGTCAGGCCGTCGAGTTCGTCCACCGTGACGCCGGGCCGGCTCTCGAACGCCGCCCGGACCGCGGCCGAGCGGTCGGCCTGGTCGGCGACCTCGCTGTTGACCTCGCCGGAGGACGCGTAGCGGGTGTAGTCCGAGGCCAGCTCCGACAGCGGCGCGTCCTGCTCGCCGAGCGCGGCCAGCACGTGCATCGCGGCCAGCATGCCGGTGTCGGCCTTCCAGAAGTCCTGGAAGTAGTAGTGCGCCGAGTGCTCGCCGCCGAAGACCGCGCCGGTGCTCGCCATCTCCTGCTTGATGAAGGAGTGGCCGACCCGGGTGCGGACCGGGACGCCGCCGTGCTCGCGCACGATCTCCGGCACCGCCGCCGAGGTGATCAGGTTGTGGATGATCGTGGCGCCCGGGTGCTTGGCCAGCTCGCGCACCGCGACCAGCGCGGTGATGGTGGACGGGGCGACGGGCTCGCCGCGCTCGTCGACCACGAAGCAGCGGTCGGCGTCGCCGTCGAAGGCCAGGCCGAGGTCGGCCCGGTGCTCGACGACCGCGCGCCGCAGGTCGACGAGGTTCTTCGGGTCCAGCGGGTTGGCCTCGTGGTTCGGGAAGGTGCCGTCCAGCTCGAAGTAGAGATCGACGACCTCCAGCGGCAGTCCCTTGAAGACGGTGGGGACCGTGTAGCCGCCCATGCCGTTCGCCGCGTCGACGACCACCTTCAGCGGACGGATCTTCGACAGGTCGACGAGCTTGTTCAGGTACGCGGCGTAGTCCTCAAGCATGGCTCGCTGCGTGACGGTGCCGGTTTTGCCCGCCGGCGGCAGGGGATTCCCGTCGATGATCGCCTGCGCGGCCTCGCGGATCTGCACCAGACCGGAGTCCTGGCCGATCGGCGCGGCGCCGGCCTTGCACATCTTGATCCCGTTGTACTTCGCCGGGTTGTGGCTGGCCGTGAACATCGCGCCGGGCATGTCCAGCGCGCCGGAGGCGAAGTAGAGCAAGTCGGTGGAGGCCAGGCCGATCTCCACGACGTCCACGCCCCGCGAGGCGGCGCCGCGGGCGAAGGCCGCGGCCAGATCCGGCGAGCTCGGGCGCATGTCATGGCCGACCACGACCGACGGCGCGCCCGCGAATACGGCGAACGCCGCGCCGAGCGCCTCGGTGTCGGTCTCGTCGAGCTGGTCCGGGACCACCCCGCGTACATCGTATGCCTTGACGATCTGTGACAAGTCGTGGCCGGCCACTGGCTCCCGCTTTCAGGTCTGGTAACAGGTGAGTCGAGCCTATCCCGGGCGGCAGGCCGCGGTGGTCCGGCGGTCGCCGGACGAGGGTGGCGCGGCGAGCGGGGCGATCGCGGCCCCGGCGCCCGCGGAGGACCCAGCCGGACGACCCGCGCACGGATGTAGGGCGTGCCAGTGTTCCATCCGCGCCGGCAAGCGCTAATCTCCACCAAGTGAGCCCAGCCCGCAGATGTTCGCGAACCGCGTGTAGCCGTCCGGCCGTCGCGACGCTCACGTACGTGTACGCGGACTCCACCGCCGTCCTCGGCCCTCTGGCCGCCTATATCGAGCCGCACAGCTACGACCTTTGTGCGGAGCATTCGACCCGGCTGACCGCCCCGCGGGGGTGGGCCGTGCTGCGGTTGACCGAACCCGACCCGGGCCCCTCGCAGCCTTCGTCGGACGACCTCGAAGCGCTGGCGAACGCGGTGCGGGAGGCCGCTCGCGGGCCCCGTGGGGAGCGCGGGAACCGTGGGGACCGGGGTGAGCGCGGGGACGACGGGGACGGTGCGATCCTCTCGCGCGCCCGGGGCCACCTGCGGGCCCTGCCCGATCCCGAGCACTGAGCCCACACGAGCCACGCGAGCCACGCGAGCCCACGCTGAGCCTGAGCTGAGTCCGGTACCGAGCCCCCGACCGGGCTCACACCGAGCCCACACCGAGCCGCGCTGAGCCACGCTCGCTGCGAAAGCCGAGGTCACGGCGTAGTCGGCCCGACACGCGAGGAATGACTGTCGCCGAGGGGCGGATCGGCGGTTACGCTCGACGCGTGCCCATCACTGCCTCGATCAGGTCGGGGGCCGGCCAGGAGCCCCGCCGCCGGAAGCATACGCGTGACAGGCGGGGGCGGGGTCTGCGCGGCCCCCTAGCCCCGCCGCAGGTCCCGCTGGCGTTGACGCGCGCCGAGCAGTTCGACGAGCTGGTGCTGGACGCCGTGGAGCGCCTGGAGCGGCGCTGGCCGCGGCTGGCCGAGATCGAGCTGGCGGTCGAGGAGGTCCCGCCGGCGGACGCCGAGAACTGGAGCGACGAGGCCGTGCCGCTGGGCCGGGTGATCGCGGACCGTCCCGGCGAGCCGGTGCGGATCGTGGTGTACCGGCGGCCGGTGGAGGCCCGGGCCGCGGGCCGGCCGGAGCTGGCGGACCTGGTCTACGAAGTGGTCGTCGAACAAGTCGCGGAGCTGCTGGGCATGGAGCCCGACGAGGTGGATGAGGGACGGGACGAGGAGGACTGAGAAGTTCGCCCGTTCTCCTATATATAAGGTGTTGTGCCCTATATACGCCATCTCAGATAACACATAGAGACTCAAAAGCCGCCGGCCGAGCAGAACGCTCGGCCGGCGGCTGTTTTCCGTTTCAGCGGGCGACGGCGCCCGACAGGTCCGGAGCCACCGGCGGCACCGCCGCCGACACCCGGGCGTCCTCCAGTGTCTGCGCGGTGACCTGCATACCGCCCTTGGTCGGCAGGTCCGACAGGATGCGCGCGCCGTAAATCGGGTCCGAGCCCGGCTGCGGCTGGACGATCGCGGTGAACCAGCCGGTGGCCTTCGGGGTGTAGGCGACCGTGCTGTTGGCGGCGATCGTCACCTGGTCCACGGCCGGCTTGTTGTCGGCGCCGATGGTGGTGACCTGGACCGTCGACCCCTTGCTCCCGGCGGAGGTGAGGACCAGCGTGCTCTTGGCCGCCCCGCCGATGTTGCTGTCGCCGACGATCGCCTCGCTGCCGACCGGCGGGGTCGGAGCCAGGTAGGCGCTGTCCTGGGTGCCGCTCTTCGAGTCCGTCTCGACCAGCCGGACCCCGGACAGGAACGAGCCGCCGCTGCCGACGATCTGCAGCGCCGCCGATTCGGTCTTGTCCTGCGCGGCCGAGGTCATGTCCAGTATCACCGTGTGGTTCGGGGCGATGCTCAGCGGACTGTCGCGCTTGGTGTAGCCCTTGCCCGGGTCCTGCGTCTGCGCCGCCAGCTCGATCCGGCCCTGCTTTCCGTACCAGTAGACGTGGTCGATGCTGACCGGCACGTCGCTGGTGGAGCTGATGACCAGGTCGAACTTCGTCAGGGTGTTCCCCGGGGCGGGGATGCCCGGGATCGTCTGCGAGGTCTCGGCGGCCACGGCCGGCGTCTGAGCGGGGATGAAGTCCATGCCGCGGCCGGTGCCGTTGTCGCTCTTCTGCGGCTTGTCGATGTCCAGGACCTGGGCCGCGACCCGGCCCTCGGTGGTGGTGACGTGCACGCCGGCCACGGCGCTGGCCTGGGCCGCGGGGCCGAGGGGGCTGCTGAGCTGGTACTTGGTCGAGGTATGGGGAAGGACCGTGATGTCGTGGCCGAGGGTACCGGTGTCGATCTTGCCGTCCTGGCCGTAGTAGGTCAGGTTGACAGTGGCCGGGGCGTTGTCGGTGTTCGCCATGTACAGCCACGAGTCGCGGTCCGTGGTGCCGACCGAGACCCCGGCGAACCAGAAGTCGGTGCTCGGAGTGGTGCAGGGCGAGGCGGCCATGCCGCGCTGGTTGCCGCTGTCGCTGCGGATCAGCTCGCCGGCGGTGAAGCCCGGGGCGTAGGAACCGGTGGCCTGCAGGACCAGCGGCACCGGCTGGAGCTCGCCGACGTCGTTGGTGACCGTGTTGAACTGCGTGACCTGCTGCGCGCTGGAACGGGTGCCGGCGGCCCCGATCTTCAGCGGGGCGAACGGCTTGCCGTCGACGTACTGCACGCTCGCGCCGTCGGTGCCGGTCGTGGCGTTGCCCGACGGAGTGAAGGTGGTCAGCGACGTCGAGGTGTCGTTGCCGGCTCCCATCTCGCCCTGGCAGACCGCGGTGGCGCTGCCGACCGGCAGGGTGCGTGAGGTCTGCTCGCTGACCGCGCTCTTGTTCTGCGTGCCGGTGGAGAACCCGTAGCCGAGACCGGCCAGCAGGACCGCCGCGACCACGCCGAGGGCGCCGAAGGTGGAGATCGGGGAGGTGCGGGTCTTGGCCAGCGCGCGGCCTCTGGGGGCGCCGCCGCCGGGTCGCGGAGCGGCGCCGGTCGGACGTGCTCCGGTGGGGCGCGCGGGACGGTTCGGCCGGGTCATCGGTAGCCTCCCTGCCGGTGGTCGTCGGTCTCGAAGTCGGGGCGCTCGAAGTCCGGGCGCTCGTACTCGCCGGTGCCGGGGCGCAGGTAGCCGCCGTACGCTTCGGGGTTCTCGTACTCGCCGCTGTACTCGGCGGCGGCGTATTCGTGGCCGCCGTACTGCTGCGCATAGGGATCTTGCGGGTCCGCGTACGTCTCAGGCTGCTGCGCGTACGGGTCCGGCTGCTGCGCGTAGGCGTCGTGCTGGTATTGCTGCACGTATGGGTCTTGCTGCGCGTAGGGATCCGGTTGTGCGTATTGGTCTGGTTGTGCGTACGAGTCCTGGTGCGCGTACTGCTCGTGCTGATACTCGTACTGCGGCTGGTATTCCGGCTCGGGCTCCAGTGCGGGTTCCAGCGCCGGCTCGGGCTCCGGCTCGGGGGTGTACTGGCCGGGCAGGCTCGGCGGGACGTAGTCGTCGGGCTCGGAGCCCGGGCCCCGCTCCTCGACCCGGCCGCCGGTCGGCAGCGCCATGATCAGCGCGAACAGGAAGATCAGACCCTCGCCGACCAGCCACACCGTGCGCGAGGCGTCCGAGTAGGACACGGTCACCGTGCCGCCGCCGGCCGGCAGCGTGAAGCCCTGCGCCCAGCCGTCGATCGTGACCCGCGGCAGGTCGGCGCCGTTCATCCGGGCCGACCAGTTGCTGTCCGCGTCCTCGGCGAGCACCAGCTGGCGGCCGTCCTGGCCGGCGGCCACGGTGGCCGTGATCGTGCGGTCGTTCGCAGCGGTCTGCACCAGAGCCTTGGGGTCGCTGGTACCCGGGCCGCGCAGCGAGACCCGGGAGGCCGGGTTGGCGATCTTCCAGAGGTTGACGCCCTGGATCTGCGACTGCCGGTCCAGACCGGGGGTGGCGTCGAGGATGTGGACGTAGTCCGGGGTCAGGGTCTTCATCCCCACGACGTAGCGGACGCCCAGGGACGCCAGCCCCTGCAACTCGCTGCCGCCGGAGTCCGACAGCAGGCCGCCGACCAGTGTGTTGATCCGGTCGGCGTCGGCCTTCGGGACCTGGTAGTCGGCGTCGCCGAGGCTGGCGCCGTTGTCCCGGACGATGCCGTAGCCGATCACCGTCTGCGCGCCGGAGCCCAGGATCAGGGCTCTCGGCTGGTCGGGCATCTGGGACTGGACCGACACCACGGCCGGGCGGAAGTCCGCGGCGGAGCGCTGGATCGGCCCGGCGACGCCGTGCGTGACCCACCAGCCGGCCGCCACGACCGGGGTGGCGACCGCGGCCAGCGCCACCACCAGCGCGGCGGGCTGGCGCCAGCTGAGCTGCGAGGCCTGGAAGTAGTCGCGCGCGCCCTCGGCGCCGATCACCGCGGCCACGATCAGGCCGAAGCCGATCGCCGCGGTCGGCACGCCGCTCCACGGCTGCTGCGGCAGCCCGCCGGCCAGGCCGGTCGGGCGCACCTGGAGCGCCAGCAGGCCGGCGAAGAAGCCGGCCAGCGCCAGCGTCCAGCCGGCGAAGCTCAGGCGGCGGCGCGGGCCGCTGCGCAGCAGTCCGGCCAGACCGGCCAGGAACAAGCCGCCGGTGATCCAGTAGGCGTAGGTGCCCGGGCCGCCGGGGTTGGCCAGCAGCAGGTGCGTGGGGTCCGGGTTCTTGCCGGGCACCGGCGGCAGGCCGGGCTCCAGCAGGAACGCCGCCGGGTGCTTCACCAGCTGGAGCGACCACGGCATCAGCACGGCGATCGGCGTCACCAGCAGGATCGCCAGCCGGACGAGCACGGTGGCGAAGTCCGCGGTGGAGCGCCAGAACACGGTCAGCGCGGCGCCGGCCGCGAGCACCGCGCACAGCACCCAGACGATCGGGGCGAACGCCATGGCGATCGCGATCGCGAAGGCGGCGGGCCACGCGGCGCGCACCGAGCCCTTACGCCCCGGTCCGCCTATGGCGAGCAGCACTCCGGAAGCCGCCAGCGGCAGCAGGATGATGCCGACCGCCGAACCCAGCCGGCCGCCGGAGATCGCGCCGGTCGCCGCGGGCAGCAGCGCGTAGGCGGCCGATCCCCACACCCGCAGGGAGCTGGAGGAGACGGTGCGCTTGAGGACCGCGTAGGCGGTGAGGCCGGACAACGGCACGGAGCCGAGCAGCAGGACCGTGACCGCGAGGCTGGCGTGGCCGAACAGCAGGGTGCCGAGCAGGGCGACGACCGCCAGGTAGGGCGGCGCCGGAGAGGTGGAGCCGGTGGCGACGCCGTGCCAGGGGGCGAAGAAGTCGTGCCAGAGATCGGAGGCGCCGGCGGGCGCGGGCAGCAGCGAACCGCCCATCAGCCGGCCGCCGGTGAGCAGGTTCCGCGCCGCCACCATCATCACGACGGTCAGCGCGAGCCACACGAAGTTGCCGGGCATCCGGACCGCGCGGATCAGCCACGGGGTCCCGGAGTCGAAGGACTCGGCCTCCTCGGAGACCGGACCGCTCTCGATGGAGCCCCCGCCGGCCTCGTCCTCGCGCTGGTTCCGGGAGCGGAAGCCCTCGAATGCGTCCTCGAAGGTGTGGCGGAAGACCTGCAGGCGGGAGGGGAACAGCGAGTCCAGGTCCACCGGGCCCCGAGCCCGGGTCCGGGCCCTGGCCCGCCGGGCGCGCACGATGCGGTCCATGCGGCCGGCGTACGCCAGCGCCGCCAGCACCTCGTCGGCGGCCTTCAGCGGCGTCTTGTTGAGCACCAGGCCGATCGCGCGCAGCAGCGACCAGAAGAACAGCCGCAGGAACGTCAGTATCGGGAAGCGGCCCGCGTGGTTGACGGTGACCGCGTACAGCGCGTGCTGGCGGTCCTCGAAGTGCGGCCGCGAGACGCCGGCGCTGATCCGCCGCTCGCCGCGCGTGGCCGCCTCGGCGTGCCAGAACACGGCCTTCGGCGCGGTGAGCACGTCGTAGCCGGAGTTGTTGGCGCGCCAGCAGAAGTCCAGGTCGTCGCGGAACATCGGGATCGCGCGGTCGAAGCCGCGCAGCCGGTCCCAGACCTCGCGCCGGACGAGCATGCCGGCGCTGGACACCGAGAGCACCCGGGTCGGCTCGGCGTGCTGGCCCTGGTCGTGCTCGCCGTCCTCCAGGCCGGTCCAGCGGCGGCCGTCGGAGGTGACGGTGACGCCGACTTCGAGCAGTTGCTCGCGGTCGTGCCAGCCGCGGATCTTGGGGCCGATGACGGCCGCCTCGGGGTGGTACTCCCCCACTTCCAGCAGCCGCAGCAGCGCGTCCGGCGCGGGCTCGGAGTCGTCGTGCAGCAGCCACAGCCACTCCACCACCTGGTCTCCGCGGCCGTAGAGGTCGAAGTCGGCGACCGGGGCGGCCTTGAGCGCGTGGTTCACGGCGGTGCCGAAGCCGGTGTTGCGCTTGGTCTGCAGCACCGCCTCCGGACCAAGGTTCTCGTCCAGGATGGCCAGCGAGTCGTCCTTGGACCCGGTGTCCACGGCCAGGATCCGCTGCGGTGCGCGCAGCTGCCCGAGCAGGCCCTTGAGGGAGTCCTCCAGCCAGCGCGCGCCGTCGTGGGAGACCACCACCGCGGTGACCACGTGGTTCGGGAAGGCGTTGACCGCCGCCTCGGCGGCGGCCCGGCGCCGGGCGTCGACGTCGGCCACGGCGAACTGGCCGGTCCCGCCGGGCTGGCCGCCGTAGCCGCCGGCGGCGAACTGGCCGGTCGCGGACAGGCCGCCGGTCCGATATCCGGATTCTGGGTACTGGGACATGCTGCGCTGGCACCGGCTCCGGTCTCGGGAATCCCCGCTCGGGGGCGGACTGAGGGTCCACCATACGCGAGCGTCCGCAGATACCGACCGGCTATGCCGTTATGCCCGAATTGCGTTGCCTGGCAAGGAGAACACGGCCGCAGGGCTCTCACGGAAGAGTCCTCCACAAGTCCTCTTCCACGGTCCCCGCAGCCGTCGAACGACGGTCATATGCGACAGATCGCCCTCACACGGCGGCGCGCTTGAGTCGTCTGCGCTCGCGCTCGGACAGGCCGCCCCAGATCCCGAAGCGCTCGTCGTTGGACAGCGCGTAGGACAGGCACTCAGCCTTCACCTCGCAGTTGAGGCAGATCTTCTTCGCCTCCCGGGTCGACCCGCCCTTCTCCGGGAAGAAGGACTCGGGGTCGGTCTGCGCGCACAAGGCGCGCGACTGCCAGCCGCGGTCCTCGTCGACCCCGTTGTGGAGCGGATAGATGCGGTACACCTCGGCGTGACAAGCCTCTTCCGCGCCCTCTGTGTTCTCCGCGGCCTCGGCCACCGCAACGCCTCCTGGCCCTACCTGGTCCGCACGGAAGAAGATCACTCCCCGTGCGGAGATCATCACGACACGTTTGAAATTACACGCGCGTCATTACCGGGCCGTCAAGCCGGGATCTGGTAGCGACCATGCGATTCACCTGTTGGAGGTAATACGCGCCCCCACCATGCGGACGCCGCTTGACAGCGGTCCCGGTCGCCGGGTGGGGTGGGGGCATCATGAACGCGCGCATCGTGACCGCCGAGAGCCGCCGGGGCCTGTCCCCCGCCGCGGCGCAGGTCACCGCTGCGCGCACCGCGATGGAGTCGTGTCGCGGTCTGTGTTGTCGCTGTCTCTGTCACAGCTGACCTTTCCCACAGACCCACCGAAAGCAGCGGCCCGACCGTTGCCCGGCCCGACGCAGGCCGGATGTCCTAGCGGAGTTTCCCCCCATGCCGAACCAGGCCCCGTTCACGGCCACCACGGCCACCACGGCCACCATGGCCGCCACAGCCACCACCGCGCTCACCCCCGACCTCCTCGCGCCGGACCTCGTCGCGCTCTTCCTCGGCGCGACCCCGCACCCGGACATCGTGATACCGGAACCCACGGTCACGGTCGCCGACCTGGCCGCCGCCGCCCGCGCCGAGGGGGTCGCGGCCGCCCGGCTGCGGTGGGACGCGGCCAAGCAGCGTTTCTCCTCCTGAAATACTGCCCTCATGCGCATCACAGCCCTTGCCGGAGGCGTCGGCGGAGCCCGATTCCTCCGCGGCCTGCTCGCGGCCGCACCCGACGCCGACGTCACCGTGATCGGCAACGTCGGCGACGACATGACCATGCACGGCCTGCGGATCTGTCCGGACCTGGACACCGTCATGTACACCCTCGGCGGCGGGATCCACGAGGGGCAGGGCTGGGGCCGGACCGAGGAGACGTTCGGGGTCGCCGACGAGCTGAAGGCCTACGGCGTGGGCCCGGACTGGTTCACGCTCGGCGACAAGGACATCGCCACGCACCTGGTGCGCTCGCAGATGCTCGGCGCCGGCTACCCGCTGTCGGCGGTGACCGAGGCGCTGTGCACGCGCTGGGACCTGCCGGTACGGCTGCTGCCGGCCAGCGACGAGCGGGTCGAGACGCACGTCGTGGTCGACGACCCAGAGGCCCCGGGCGGACGCCGCGCGGTGCACTTCCAGGAGTACTGGGTCCGGATGCACGCGCCCGACGCGCGGGCGATCGTGTCGGTCGGCGCGGAGAACGCCAAGCCGGCCCCGGGCGTGCTGGAGGCGATCGCCGAGGCGGACGTCATCGTGCTGCCCCCGTCGAACCCCGTGGTGTCCATCGGCACGATCCTGGAGATCCCCGGCATCCGGCAGGCCGTGGCGGACGCCGCGGCGCCGGTGGTGGGCCTGTCCCCGATCGTCGGCGGCGGCCCGGTGCGCGGCATGGCCGACAAGGTGCTGGCCGCGGTCGGCGTGGAGGTCACGGCGGCGGCCGTCGCCAAGCACTACGGCGCGCGGCTGCTGGACGGCTGGCTCGTCGACGCGGACGCGGACGCCTCCTCGGTCGCCGAGGTGGAGGCCGCCGGCATCGCCTGCCGCGCGGTCCCGCTGATGATGTCCTCCCCGGAGGCGACGCGGGCGATGGCCCAGGCGGCGCTGGACCTGGCCGCCGACATCGCCGCCGGCAAGAACTCCGCCGCGGACCCCTCCGCGGGCCCCGCCGACGGCTCCGCGCGACCGGCGTCCTGACCATGGCCGACACCTCCTACACGGTGCACGCGGTCGCCGGGATCCCCGAAGTCGGTCCTGGCGACGACCTGGCGGCGCTGATCGCCGCCGCGGTGACGGAGTCCGGGCTGGGCCTGCGGGACGGCGACATCCTGTGCGTCACCTCCAAGATCCTGTCGAAGGCCGAGGGCCGCGTGGTCCGGGCCGACGACCGCGAGGCCGCGATCGACGCCGAGATGGTGCGGCTGGTCGCGCGCCGCGGGCCGACCCGGATCGTGCAGACCAGGCACGGCTTCGTGATGGCCGCGGCCGGCGTGGACGCGTCCAACACCCCGGCCGGCACCGTGCTGCTGCTGCCCGAGGACCCGGACGGCTCGGCGCGGGACCTCGCCGACGCGCTGCGCGAGCGGTTCGGCGTCGCGGTGGGTGTGGTCGTCACCGACACCTTCGGACGGCCGTGGCGCGAGGGCCAGACGGACGTGGCCATCGGCTGCGCCTACGTCAACGCGCTCATGGACCACCGCGGGACGATAGACGCCTTCGGCAACGAACTGCTGGTGACCGCGGCGGCCACGGCCGACGAGCTGGCCGGCGCCGGCGAAGTGGTCAAGGGCAAGGCCGACGGCGTGCCGGTCGCGGTGATCCGCGGGCTGGGCGACCTGGTGACCGCCGAGCCCGGGCTCGGCGTGCGGCCGCTGATCCGGTCCGCGGAGAACGACATGTTCTCGCTGGGGACGACCGAGGCGATGCGCGAGGGGGTGCTGCGGCGCCGGACGACGCGGTGGTTCGCCTCGGACCCGGTGCCGCCGGACTCGGTACGCCGCGCGGTGGCCGCGGCCTTGACGGCCCCCTCTCCGCTCCCGGACGACAGCGCGGCTCCGGAGAACGGCACGGTTCCGTGGCGGTTCGTACTGCTGGAGTCCGAGACGGCCCGGAAGGCGTTCGCGAGCGGCTTGGCTTTAACCGACGACACAGTGCTGGAGCGCGCGCCCTATCTAGTGGTCCCCTGCCACATCGCTACAGCGTTGCCGCCTACGGACTTCCTCATCGCGTCTCTAGGCGCCGCTGTAGAGAACTTCCTGGTGACCCTCGCGGCCGAAGGCATCGGGTCCACCTGGGCCAACGCGGACCCCGCCGCCATCAGGGAGCTGCTGGCACTTCCCGACGGATGGGAACCTCTGGGCGTCATCGCTATAGGGAAACCCGCGGAGGCGCCTTCTGCGCAGACTCCGCGGGATCCCGAGGACTTCATCACCGTGCGCTGACCTCTACAGCGCGACAGCCGGCTCCCCCACCCGGAACACCGGCCGGACGGTCAGCTCGCTGATCCGCCAGCCCTCCGCGGTGCGCACCACCTTGTTGCGGTACTGCCCGACGAGGACGCGCACCGGTTCCGGGCTGTCGGTGTGCCCGAACGCGCCGGTCACGTAGGCGCGCACCGTGCCGGTGTCGCCCTGGACCTCGACCAGGATGCTGTTGAACTGGTGCGCCAGGCGCTCGTAGCCCTCGTGGTTGCGGCGGGCCTGGTCGATCAGCGCCTCGCGCCCCTCCTGCGTGCCCCCGGGCGTGGTGCCGACGACGTCCTCGGTGAGGACCGCCTTCAGCCCGTCGAAGTCGTGCTCGTCCAGGCAGCGGCCGAGATGCACGAACAGGTCGGTGATCTCCGCGCGGTCCGAAAGGGTCTGGATGTCGTAGCCGGTCATCGTCGTCTCCCCATCAACTATTCGTTGGCCTGGCCAACACTATGTTGGCACGACCAATGTTGGTCGCGCCAACTACTTCTGTCAACCCCGGCGCCGAAGTAGGCTGCGGCCATGGACCCGCTCAACACCCCCGTCCGCCTCCACGGCCGCGCGACCTGGCTGTTGGGCCAGGCCTCGAACCAGGGGCACCGGCTGATCGGCGAGCGGATGCAGGCCACCGGCGTGCCGAGCCGGTCGTACTACCCGCTGCTGGCGGCCCTGGCCGACTCCGGCGCGACCAGCCAGGCGGACCTCGGGCGGCGCATCGGGCTGGACCGCAGCGACGTCACCGCGGCGGTCACGGACCTGGAGGGGCGCGGCTGTCTGGAACGGGCGCCGGACCCGGCGGACCGGCGGCGCAATCTGGTGCGCATCACCGAGGACGGCTTGCGGTTCCTCGGCGCGTTGGACGCGGAACTGGACGCCGCGCAGGAGGAGTTGCTGGCTCCGCTGTCAGAGAGCGAGCGGAAGACGCTGATCGCCATGCTGGGGCGCCTGGTGGATCACCACACGGGGTTGCGGATCAGCGGTACAGAAGAGCGCTGACGCGATAGCGGTGGCCGCGATAGGGCTCCAGAAGCTCCAGCATGCGGTCGTCGTCCCACGCCATCGCGGGGTCTCCCAGAGCCCCGCACACGATGCGTGGCAGGTGCAGGTCGCCCACGGAGACCGCGTCGGCGTCGCCGTGCGAGCGGTGCATCACTTCGGCGGCCGTCCAGACGCCGATGCCCGGAACGGTGCGGATGCGGCGCGCCGCCTCATCGCGTTCCATGCCCACGGTCTCTTCCAGGCGGGCCGCGACGCGGGAGGCGCCGAGGATCGCCCGCGAGCGCTTGCCGTCGACCCCGGCTCGGTGCCATTCCCAGGACGGGATCAGGGCCCACTCGCGGGGCGACGGAGAGACCCACAGGCGAACCTCTGCGGGAGCCCCTGGAGCGGGAATCCCATAGCGCCGCACGAGTAGTTGGTACGCGCGGTGCGCCTCCTGGACCGTGACGCGTTGCTCCAGGACCGCGGGAACCAGGGAGTCCCAGACCCGGCCGCTGCGGATGACCCGAAGTCCCTTATTGCGTCGCAGAGACTGCACGAGTTGCGGATTGCCTTGTGCGGCGACGAGTTCGGCGAACTCCGCGCGCGTCTCCTCAGAATCGCTGAGGCCGAGGAAGTCGGGCAGGGTCTTGAGAAGCCAGGCCGCGCCGGGCCCCCAGGCTTCGGCCTCCACGGTCTCGGTCGTCGCCCGGCGCAGGCGCAGAGCGCCCGGGTCGCCGGACGGAGTGCGGCAGCCGATCCACAGAGAAGCGTCTTCGGCGCGGCGGAATGTGGGGTCCCCGGCGCCGCGGCGCAGGACGCTCACCGACCCCGCGAGGTCGTAGCCGGGATCGACGACGAGGGTCTGACGGGCCTCGGGCTCCGCGGCCGGCTCCGGCGGCGCCTGCCGCGCGGCCGGGACGACAGGACGCCGGGGCGGGGCCGTACGGCGCCGCTCGAAGGCGGCACCTCCACTGCGTCCCTTGCGGGCGGCCCAGACCGCCCGGATGTCGCTGTCGGTGTTGTCAGCGTTGTCAGTCATCGCGGAGCAGAGTTTGCCATCCCGGCCCCGGGGCGTGCGCGCATTCCTACTCGTCGCTGGAGAACCGCACCGCCTTGTCCGGCAGCACCGCCCCGCACCAGACGCGAGCTCCGGCGCGCAGTTCGTTGTCGGCGCCGAGCACCGCGCCGTCGCCGACCACCACGCCGTCCAGCACCGTGTTCTCGCCGATGCGCGCGCCGGCGCCGATGATCGAGCAGTTCACCTTCACGCCGCGGCCGATGACCGCGCCGGCGTCCAGGACCGAGGCGCTCACGTGCGCGCCGGACTCGATCACCGCGCCGGAGCCGACGGTGGTGCCGGCGTCGACCACCGCGTCCTCGGCGATGCGGGCGCCGGGCAGGATCAGGGATTCGGCGGTGCCGCGCTCGGCCGGGCCGGGCACCGCGGAGGAGGTCACTATCCCCATCACGAGGTCGGCCGAGCCCTTGGCGAACGCCGCCGGCGTGCCCAGGTCCAGCCAGTAGGACTGCTCGACCACGCCGAGCACCTTCGCACCGGAGGCCAGCAGGCCCGGGAAGGTCTCGCGCTCCACCGAGACCCGGCGGCCGGTGGGGATCTCGTCGATGCGGGAGCGCTGGAAGACGTAGCAGCCGGCGTTGATCTGGTCGGTGACGATGTCCTCGGGCCGCTGCGGCTTCTCCAGGAACGCGGTCACCCAGCCCTGGGCGTCGGTGGGGACGAGGCCGAAGGGGCGCGGGTCGGTCACCCGGGACAGGTGCAGCGTGACGTCGGCGCCGCGCTCGCGGTGCGCGTCCACCAGCGCGGCGATGTCCACGCCGGACAGGATGTCGCCGTTGAACACCAGGACCGGCTCGTCCGGGGCGCTGATGAGCTTGTCGGCCACGTTGCGGATGGCTCCGGCGGTGTCCAGGGGCACGTCCTCGGTCACGTACACCAGCTCCAGCCCCAGGTCGGAGCCGTCGCCGAAGTACTGCTCGAAGACCTCGGCCCGGTAGGCGGTGGCGAAGACCACCCGGTGCACCCCGGCGTCCTTCGCGCGGACCAGCTGGTGCGTGAGGAACGGGACACCGGCGACCGGGAGCATCGGTTTGGGGGTGTTCACCGTCAGAGGACGCAGGCGGGTGCCCTTGCCCCCCACCAGAAGGATCGCCTCTGTCACTCTCTTTCCCCTCGCCAGTTCTCTCAGCGCGGCGTCCCTGACGTACACCGCTTGTCGTCGCGCACACCCGGCGCGCCGTGCGGGCCAGCATAAACGGTCCTTGACCGACGTGCTTGCGCAACAGCAGCCTGTTTCCCCCGTATCCTCTCGGCGTGACCGCAGCGAACAGTAGTTTCCCGGACGTGTGGCGGGACGCACTCGCCCTCGGCCCTTCCCGGCCGTTCCTGACGTACTACGACGACCACACCGGCGAGCGGGTGGAGCTGTCCTACGCCACGTTCGACAACTGGGTCGCCAAGACCGCCAACCTGATCCAGGACGAGCTGGCCCTGGCCCCCGGCGACGAGGTCGCGATCCTGCTGCCGACACACTGGCAGACCCCGATCTGGCTGCTGGCGTGCTGGACCGCCGGGGTGGTGGCCAGCGTCGGCGAGGACCCGGCGGCGGCCGAGCGCGCGGCGGCCGTGGTCGCCGGGCCGGACCGGCTGGAGGAAGCGCTGGCGTGCAAGGGCGAGCGGATCGCGCTCGCGCTGCGGCCGCTGGGCGCGCCGTTCCCCAACGTTCCCGAAGGATTCACCGACTACGCCGCGGTCGCGCCGGCGCAGCCGGACATGTTCGTCCCCTACTCCCCGGTCACCGCGGACACCCGGGCCCTCGTCGCCGACGGCTCGGAGTGGACTCAGGGCGAACTCGTGAAGGACGCCGCCGACGCGGCGGCCCGCTGGGGTCTGACTTCCAGTAGTCGAGTACTGACCGGCTGTGCCTACGATTCGCGCGCCGAGATCCGGGCAGCCTTGACGTCCGAACTCGCGGTCGGCGCTTCCTTGGTACTGTGCCGGAACGTCGACCCGTCGAGGCTGCCGGGTCGCATGGCTTCGGAGAAGGTGAACGCGCGGGTCGCGTCCCTGGCCGGAGGCGGTGGCGGAGAGGGTGCGGATTCCGGGAGCGCTGGAGGCTCGCTGGGAGTTCTGCCTGTGGAGTGACGCCACCGCGCGAAACCCTGGTGTGAGGAGATCGTGTGGCAGGCGAGCGCAACCCCGAACCGCCCCCGTGGGAACGGGTGGCTCGGCAGCCTGGAGGCGGCCACCGTCGAGCGTCCGACGGTTACGGCGACGACGCCCCGGGCCCTGTCCGGGGCCGCGGTCAGTACCGCTATGAGCCGGACAACGCCTCCGAGGGCGAACTCGACGTCGCTCGGAGCCGCAACAGCCACGGCGGCGGACGAAACGGCCACGGCGGGCGCAACGGACGCGGCGCCGGGATACCCGCGGCCGCCGGAGCCGGACGGCTGGCGCCCCGGGGCGTCATCACGGTCTCCGCGGCCTCGCTGGCGGTCACGCTGATAGGCGCCGGCGCCTTCACCTACGAGCACTTCAACAGCAACATCAACACGTTCAGCAACTCGGGCCTGTCCGCCAACCGCCCGGCCGAGGCCAAGGCCAACGCCCAGGGCCAGCGCCCGGAGAACATCCTGCTGGTCGGCTCGGACAGCCGCGACAACGGCAACAACGCCTTCGGCGGCGGCGCGACCGGCCAGGGGGCCCGCTCGGACACCTCGATCCTGCTGCACGTCTACGCCGACCACCAGCACGCCGTGGGCATCTCGATCCCGCGCGACATGATGGTCAACATGCCGGCCTGCCAGATCGACCCGAACGATCCCAACAAGGGCCACACCAGGCCGCAGCAGAACCAGTTCAACGCGGCGTTCGCGGTCGGCAACACCGCGCAGGGCAACGTGGCCTGCGAGATCAACACCATCGAGTCGATATCCGGGATCCGGGTCGACCACACCGTGGTGGTCGGCTTCGCGGCGTTCGCCAAGCTCACCGACGACATCGGCGGCGTGCAGGTGTGCGTGCCCAAGGACGTGAACGACGCCGGCGGCGACAACATCACGCTGCACAAGGGCATCCAGACGGTGAAGGGCCAGACCGCGCTGGACTACGTCCGCGAGCGCGAGGGCCTAGGCGACGGCTCCGACATCGGCCGCACCCGGCGCCAGCAGGCGTTCCTGGGGTCGATGATCAAGAAGGTGGAGAGCGACGGGGTGATGAACGACCCCCGGACGCTGTCCGCGATCTTCAACGACGCGCTCAAGTACGCGCAGTTCGACCCGGACCTGGGCAGCCTGGGCGCCCTGTCGAGCTTCGCCGAGTCGATGAAGGGGATCAACCCCTCGCACATCCAGTTCCTGACCCTGCCGGGCCACTACCGGACCCAGGACGGCCGGGTGGAGATGGACCCGGTGGCCGCCGGCGTGATCTGGGACCACCTCAAGAGCGACACGCTGCTGGACGGCTCGGGCGCGTCCGGCGCCTCTGGCGCCGCGAGCTCGCCGGCCACCTCGGCCCCGCCGACCAAGGCGGCGACCACCACGCAGCCGCCGGCGCCGTCGATCTCGCCCTCGACGATCTCGGTGAAGGTGGAGAACGGCACCACGACCAACGGCCTGGGCGCCGACACGACCACCTCGCTGCAGGCCCAGGGCTACGACGCGGTGCTCAGCCGCACCGTGCCGCCGCACACGGCCGTGACCACGATCACCTACCCGAACTCCCGCTCGGAGGCCAAGGCCAAGCAGCTGGCCACGCTGTTCCCGGGGGCGAAGGTCCAGGCCGGCAGCTACGGGACGCAGATCCTGCTGGTCGTCGGCGACGACTACGCCGCGGCGCACCCGAAGGGCCCCGGCGCCACCTCCGCGACGAGCGGCGCGCCCACGGCCGGTTCGACCGCCCCGAGCAGCGGCTCGACCGCCGCCGGACCGCTGCCGACCGACATCGCGAACAACTCGCGGACCGCCGACCAGGACATCTGCTCCGGCATCACCGCCGGTTACGGCGCCGGGACCGGCTGAGCGGGGCGGCGGGACGCATCTGTGCGATCCGGCAGGCGCCGGATCGCACAGATGTCGCAGTACCGGGACATTTGAGACGAAGTTAGTACGAAGATGACATAGTCTCGTCCCATCATGGACGACCAGACCACCGGCCCGGCCGACCCCTCCCGCCGTTCACGGCGTGCCGCGCGACGAGTCGCACGGCGCGCTGAACGGCACGACGCACGGCACATCAGCGCGGCCGACATCGGCTCCATGTCCCGCCGACGGGTCGTCATCATCTGCGCGACCTCGCTGTCGGTGCTGGCGATCGCCGGCGCGACCGGCTTGTGGGCCGTGTACA
Organism: Catenulispora sp. GAS73; assembly: GCF_041262085.1. Classification (NCBI taxonomy): domain Bacteria; kingdom Bacillati; phylum Actinomycetota; class Actinomycetes; order Catenulisporales; family Catenulisporaceae; genus Catenulispora; species Catenulispora sp. GAS73. The sequence goes on along the minus strand of NZ_JBGCCM010000046.1, from coordinate 65,277 downwards.
ACCGGCTGAACGACAACATCAGGACCGTCGACATCCACGCCGACGACGCCCCGGGACCGGCGGACGCGCTGCGGCCGAGCTCGGCCACGCCCCCGCCCGGCGGCCGCGCGGCGATGAACGTCCTGCTGATCGGCTCGGACGACCGCGACGGGGCGAACGCCCAGTACGGCGACGCCAACTCCGGGGCCCGCTCGGACACCACGATGCTGCTGCACGTGGCCGGGGACCGGAAGAGCGCGACGGTGGCCTCGATCCCCCGCGACACGATGGTGCAGACGCCGGCGTGCCTGTTGTCCAACGGCGGGCAGTCGCAAGCCCAGTTCGGGATGTTCAACGCCGCGTTCTCCATCGGCGGCGCGGCGTGCACGGTCAAGACCGTCGAGGGTTTCAGCGGCCTGACGATCGACCACGTCCTGGTGGTGGACTTCACCGGCTTCAAGAAGATCGTGGACGCCATCGGCGGCATCCCGGTGCACCTGGACCAGGCGGTCAACGACCCGGACTCGCACCTCAACCTGCCGGCCGGCACCACGGTGGTCGACGGCGAGCAGGCCCTCGCGTTCGTCCGCGCCCGGCACAACCTCGGCGACGGCTCGGACATCGGCCGCATGAGCCGCCAGCAGCAGTTCCTGAACTCCGCCCTGGACACCCTGGCCGCCGACGGAACGCTGGACGACCCGGCGAAGCTCTACAAGGTGCTCGACGCCGCCACCAAGGCCCTGACGACCGACCCCGCGCTGGGCTCACTGCCAGCGCTGGCGGACTTCGCCTCGGACCTGAAGCAGGTGCCGCGGCAGCAGATCACGTACCTGACGGTGCCGTGGCAGTGGTACCAGCCGGACCCGAACCGCGTGCAGCTGGCGCCGATCGCGCAGGAGCTGTTCACGGCGATGCGGCAAGACGCGCCGGTGCCGGCGGATGTGCTGGCGCTGTCGGCGAAGCAGGGCGAGCAGACTGCGTCCTGAAGGGCTCTTAGGACGCCGACGATCCGTTCGGCGACGGCGCGACTGGTTTCTTGATCCCTGCGCGCCGCCGCCGAAACGCCCGGCTGATCCCCCTGCCGACCCGCCGGACCACCGAATCGGCCCGCCTACCCGAACCACCACTTCGTCGCGCCGCCGTCCCCGGTGCTCTTCAGCGCGACCGCCGAGCGCACGTCGATCCGGTAGACCTGCCAGGGCCCCGGCCCGGCGCTCGGGGCGCTGAACGGCGCGGTGATCACATCGCCCTCGGCCTCGCAGGGCCAGCCGACGGCGGCGTAGATCGCGGCGATCCGCTCGACCACCGCCGGGTCCGTGACCCGCCGGGCCTCGCCGTCGAAGGTCACGTCGTAGCCCTCGATCGGTGCCGCGACCGTGCAGCGCGGATCGGCGGCCAGGTTCCGGGTCTTGCGGACGGTGGGGTCGGTGGTGAAGTGGACGGCGCCGTCCAGCCAGGTGTGGCCGAAGCCGGTGGTGTGCGGCGAGCCGTCGGGGTTCAGGGTGGTGAGGAACCAGGAACGGCCGGGACCGGCCACGGCGGCGGCGACCGCCTGCTCGATCTCCTCCCACTCCAGCTGGGGAGTCCGTACTTGGGCAGGGACAGGTTCTTGGCCCGCAGGGGCTTGAGGTCACTCATGCCTGTACAGACGATCCGGCGGCGCCGAAGTCATCGGTGCCGCCGGATTTTTCGCCGCTGTGGCGGATCAGGCCCTTCGCAGCAGCGCGTCGAGTTCGCCGATCGCCTGCGCCGTGTCCTGGAAGAGCACCGCGGACATGCCGAGCGCGCGGGCCGCCGCGCAGTTCTCCTCGACGTCGTCCACGAACACCGTCTCCGCTGCCGGCAGGCCGAGGCGTTCGAGGCAGAGTTCGTAGATCGCCGGATCCGGTTTCGCCACACCGACTTCGTGCGAGTACACGATCAGATCGGTCAGCTCGCTGAACCGGTACGCCTCCTCTTCGCGCTCGCGCGCGCCGACGAAGCTGTTGCTGATGATCGCGGTCACGTAGCCCTCGTCCCGGCGGGCGCGCCAGTAGTCGGCGATCTCGGCGTTGTAGGTGCCGAGGTACTCGACCCAGACGTCCTCCATGAAGGCCTCGAACCTGGCCACCGGTACCCCGAGGGTGTCGGCGGCTCGTTCGTGGACCTCCTCCAGCGTGATCCCGCCGATCTCGCCCGCCCGGAAGACGGGGTCGACGCGGTGGATCCAGCCGGCGCCGAACTCGGGCTCCCAGCGGGCCGCGGTGCCGAGGTCCGGGGTGTGCTCCAGGACCCCGCCTATGTCCAGGATGATCGCGCGGATCGACATCTCAGCGCCCCGGGCCTCAGGCGATGCCCAGGACCTTGCGCGCGACGCCCTCCCACTTGGCCGGGTCGGTGACGTTGCGGCCGTCCACGAGCACCTTCACGCCGGGGAAGTCCGCGGCCGACAGCTCGCGGTACTCCTCGTGCTCGGTGTGCACGATGATGCCCGCGACCTCGGTGCCGGGCTCGTAGGCCGGCAGGCCGAGCGCCGCCAGCTCCTCGGCGGAGTACAGCGGGTCGGACACGTACGGCTGCGCGCCGTCCCCTGCAAGCGCCGCGACCAGGCCGAAGACGCCGGAGAACGCGGTCTCCTTCACGCCGCCGCCGCGGTAGGCCGCGCCGAGCACCAGCACCTTGCGGCCGGCCAGCCCGCCGCCGCCGGTCGCGCCGCCGAGCAGGCCCTCCAGCAGGCCGACCAGGTAGGCCGGCTGCGCGAGGTTGGACTCGCGGGCCGCGCGCACGATCGAGGCCTCGGGGTCGTTGAACAGGTAGAAGCGGGGGTACACCGGGATGCAGTGGCCGCCGACGGCCGGGCCCGGCTGGTGGATGTGGCTGAACGGCTGGCTGTTGGAGGCCTCGATCACCTGGAAGATGTCGATGCCGGTGCGGTCGGCGAAGCGCGCGAACTGGTTGGCCAGGCCGATGTTGACGTCGCGGTAGGTGGTCTCGGCGAGCTTGGCCAGCTCGGCGGCCTCCGCGGAGCCCAGGTCCCAGACGCCGTTGCCGCGCTTGAGGTCGGGGCGCTCGTCGAAGTCCAGCACCGCCTCGTAGAACGCGACCGCGGCCGCGGCGGACTCGGCGTCGATCCCGCCGACCAGCTTCGGGTACTTGCGCAGGTCGGCGAAGACCCGGCCGGTGTAGACCCGCTCGGGGCTGTGGCAGAGCAGGAAGTCGGCGCCGGCGTTCAGGCCCGAGGCGGCCTCCAGCGCGGGCACGAAGCGCTCGCGGGTGGTGTGGACCGGCAGGGTGGTCTCGTAGCTCAGCAGGATGCCGGTGCGGCCGTTGGCGGCGGCCTGCTTCAGGCCGGCGGCGATGGTCTGGGTGGCGGCGTCCATGGCGCGGAAGTCCGGGACCGCGTCCTCGTCGACGACGACCGGGACGACGACCACGACCGCGTCGCTGTCGGCGACCGCGGCGACCCCGTCCAGGGTGGCGGTGAGGTGGCCGGCGGAGACCACCTGCGGCAGCCGCACGTCCAGCTCGGCCTCGCCGGGGAACGGCTCGACGCCGGCGTTGATCTGGTCGACCGTGCGCGCCACGACGTCCACGCCGTGGACCTGGTGCCCCTTCGAGGCGAACTGCACGGCCAGCGGCAGGCCGATCTTGCCCATTCCAATGACGCTGATCTTCACAGTGCTCCGGACTCCAGGCTCGGCTGTTGACTTCTCCTACATGACCGGACGCAAGCGTACCCGGCACGGTTCCGAATACCCTTATGCCGTCTACTTGCTGAGGAGCACCGTGACCGACTCTGAACTGACTGTCATCGTCCCCACACGGGAGCGCCCGGGGCTGTTGAAGGAGACGGTGGAATCCATCGTCGCCTCGGCGCGTGCCGCGTCGGACAAGCTCGGTGCCACGGTGCGGGTGCTGGTGGTGGACGACGCCTCGCCGACGGAGTCGACGCGCGAGGCGGTCGCCGCCCTGGGCGCCGAAGCCGCCGCGGCCGGTTCGGCGGTGAGCGTCGACTACGCACGGGTCGAGGTCCACGACGGCCGCAAGGATCCCGGCGCCGCGATCGCCCTCGGGGTGTCGCTGGCGACCTCGCGCTACCTGACGATCTTCGGCGACGACGACATCATGCTGCCGGAGCACATCACGCTGCACCTGCGGAACATGCGGGGCGGCGCGGACGTGTCGGCGGCGTCGTACTACATCACCGACGGGCAGCTGAACCGGCAGTACGCGAAGCGGCGGCGGCCGGCGCACCTCGGCGATCTGCTGATCGGGCGGATCGACGTGAACGACGGCGCCTTCGTGCGGACGGACCTGATCCAGGCGGTGGAGCTCGATCCGGCGCTGCTGGCGCAGATGCTGTACCCGGTGTGGGCGACGCTGCTGATCGACGGGCGCAAGTTCGTGTACTCGCGCACGCCGTCGTTCCTGTACCGGCGCCACGACGCCAACATCAGCAGCGTGAACAAGGACGCCGAGGACGCGGCACTGCGGACGTCGCTGCAGGAGAAGTACCGGGCGCTGGCTTCGGAGAAGCTGGGGGCGGTGCCGGAGCCGCGGAAGGTGGACTGGGCGCGGCACAAGCGGGAGTGGCGGTACTCGAAGAAGGGGTACGTGCGCTGGCGGATGGCCGCGACGGAGTTGGCGGTGAAGCGGAATCCGGTGGTGCGGAAGGCTTTTCGGATGCCACCGCTGCCGCCTAAGGAGTCGTGAGCTGGGCTTGCCGGCCCTGCCCGACTTTGCCCGACCTGTCTAACCCGCGGTAGCGCTCGCCGGCTCACCGTCGGCGAGCGTCGCGCCGCGAGTCCGACCCTCGCGCGCGGTGACGGCGGCGGCGATGAGGTCGGCGATGATCGTGATCAGGCGCGAGGCCAGGGCCACGACCGTCGCCTTGCCCGGATCCAGCACCGGCTGCAACGCCGCGACCAGGATCAGCTCACGCACGCCGGCGCCGGCCGGAGCGAAGACGATGATGAAGCCGACGCTCCAGGCGAAGGCGTAACCGCCGACGCCGAGCAGCAGCGTGCGCCACGGCGACGCGCCGAGCGCGATCGCCAGGATCCAGATGTGCGTCCCGGCCAGCAGCCACCCGACGACGCTCCGGGCCGCGGTCTCCGCGATGGTGCGCGCGGTGAGCGGCTCGATCGCGGGCCGCCGCGTGACCCGGAAGATGGCCTTGAGCACGGGATTCGCAACCCGCGGATGCAACCCGGCCATCAGCACCGGCACCGCCACGAACGCCCACCAGTACCCCGCGGCCTCGGCGCCCCCGGCAACCGGCAACGTGGCGGCGGCCAGCACAAGCGCCGACGCAAGCGAGACGAGCATGGCGAGCGCGGCAGCCGCAGCGCTGCGTGCCCGCGGAATGCGATACGCGCGGCCGAGCTGCATCTGCGCAACCACCGGCCACACCGACCCGGGCAGATACTTGCCGAGCTGACTGGTGAAGAAGATCCGCGCCGCGGGCCGCAACCCCAGCGGCGACCCGAGCGACCCGAGCAACCCCCGCCACGCCAGCATCATCGCCACCACCGAGGCAAGCGCCGGCACCAACGCGACGACCAACGGCACCGGCCCGAGCTCGGCGAAGCCCGCCTGCACACGGCTCCACTGGCGCGCCACGGCATAGGCGCCGGCCGCGAGGGTGAGGGCGAGGAAGGCCAGGCGGGTGACTTGGGCGCGGCGGTTGGGGCTCGCGGTGAGGATTTCGGCGGCGACTTCGGGGTCAGCATCGGCCGCGGCACCGTCACCGACAGCAAGCACCGCAGCAGGCTCGCCCGCCGAACCGCCTACAAGCCGATCGCCCGAGCGCGCCGAAGCATCGGCCGCAGCACCTTCGCCGACAGCACGTGCCTCGACAGGCTCGCCCGCCGAACCATGACCAGCAAGCCGATCGCCCGAGCGCACCGCACCCTCGTTGAGGGCACGCGCCTCGACAGGCTCGCTCGCCGAGCCATGGCCAACAAGCCCACCATCCGAGCGCGCTGTAGCACCTTCGTTGAGGGCACGCGCCTCGGCAGGCTCGCCCGCCGAACCATGACCAGCAAGCCGATCGCCCGAGCGCACCGCACCCTCGTTGAGGGCACGCGCCTCGACAGGCTCGCCCGCCGCGCCATGACCAGCAAGCCCACCATCCGAGCGCACCGAAGTATCGGCCGCGGCACCACCATCGACAGCAAGCACCTTCGCAGCCTCGCCTTGCGAACCGCCGACCGCAAACCCATCGGCCGCCGAGCCGCGAACAGCGAGCTGATCGCGCGAGCGGAGCGAAGCACCGGCCTGCACTCCAGCCCCGGCCGCAGCACCGTCGCCAGCAGCAAGCCCATCGACACGCCTGCCCGCCGCACTGCGCGCAACAATGCCATCCGCCAGCACTCCAGCATCTGCCGCAACACCATCGCCAGCAGCAAGCGCCTCGACAGGCGGCTCGCCCGAGCGCCCGGCATCCGCGTGGCCCGCCGCGCCGTCGGTGACCGCGGGCTCGGCCGCGGCGAGTGCTCGGCCGCCGGGCTCGCCGGGGCGGCGGGCAGAGCCGGAGCCGCTACTCTGGCTGACCATGCGCGTCCTGATCTTCGGCACCTACGATGTGGCGGCGCACCCCCGGGTGGGGGTCATCGCTGAGGGGTTGCGGGGTGCGGGTCATGAGGTCCGCGAGTGTAACGCGCCTCTTGGGTTCGATACTGCGGCGCGGGTCAAGATGCTGGCGCAGCCTTGGCGGGTGCCCGCTCTGGGGGTGCGGCTGGCTCGGTGTTGGGCGGGGTTGGTGCGGGGGGCGCTGCGGGGGCCTCGGCCGGATGTCGTGGTGGTCGGGTACCTCGGGCACTTCGATGTGCATCTGGCGCGGTTGTTGTTCGGGCGGCGGCGGGTGGTGCTGGACCATCTCATCGGGGCCGCTGACACCGCGCGGGACCGGCAGGTGGGCCATGGTGTGCGGCAGCCGTTGCTGCGGGCTGTCGACGCCGCCGCTCTGGGCGCCGCGCGCGTTGTGGTGGTCGACACCGAGGAACACCGGGAGACCTTGCCCGCCAAGTACCGGGAGCATGCGGTGGTGGTGCCCGTCGGTGCTCCGGACGAGTGGTTCGTCGCGGAGCCGGCGGCGGCGGAGGGGCCGCTGCGGGTGGTGTTCTACGGCCTTTTCACGCCGCTTCAGGGGGCCGCGACCATCGGCAGTGCGATCGCGCGCCTCGCCGACCGGCCGATCGTCTTCACGATGGTCGGCGGCGGCCAGGACAAGGCCGAGACGGTGCGCAACGCCGGCGAGGCCGCGAACGTCGCCTGGCGCGACTGGGTCCCCGCCTCGGAGCTGCCCCGGCTGGTCGCCGGGCACGATGTCTGCCTCGGCATCTTCGGCACCGGGCCCAAGGCCCTGCGCGTGGTGCCGAACAAGGTCTACCAGGGTGCCGCGGCCGGCTGCGCGATCGTCACGTCGGACACCCCGCCGCAGCGCCGCGCGCTGGTCGGAGCCGCCCGGCACGTCCCGCCCGGCGACGCCGCTGCCCTGGCCGACGCCCTGGCCGACCTGGCCGCGCGCCCCGACGAGCTGGCCCGGCTGAAGAAGGCTTCGAGCACCGCCGCCCACGACCACTTCACGCCCGCGCACGTGGTCGAGCCGCTGCTGGAGAAGCTGGACGAGCTCGGCTTCGGACGCTGACCAGCCGAAGCGCGCAGCCGAGCTCAGAAGGCCGCCGAGACGGACAGGCCCGGCTTCGGCCGCCGACCCGCCGAAGCGGGAACCTGAGCGACCGAGCCCACCTGCGAAACCTGAACCGCCGAGCCGCGAGCCCGAATCGCGAACCGACGCTTCACACACCCGCGTCCTCCCGCACGTCCGGCCCCCGCGCGTCGCCGTCCCCGGAGTCCGGCTCGCCGACAGCCGCCGCGCCGACATCCCGTGCGCCCACATCCCGCGCACCGACGTCCACCGCCGCGACAACCGCCGCCGTGACCGACCCCGCCGACCCGGCCGACCCCACCGACCCCGCGCCGCCGCCCGGCACCGCCGCCGCGGCCCGCCGGGCCCGGACCCGCGTCCACGCCAGCTCCCACGGCAGCATCCGGCCGCGCCGCGAGCACCACGTCTCGACCCCGACCCCGCCGGCCAGCGCGAACGCCGTCGCGGCGCTCGCGTAGCCGCCGAAGCCGTTGTCCGGCGACTTGTAGCGCAGCTTCACCGTGTGCGTCCCGGCCGGCACCGACACCGCGACCAGCCCCTGGTCGGCCGGCACCAGCCGGGCCGCCTTGCCGTCCACCGTGGCCGACCAGCCGACCTGGTCGGAGTCCGCCACCACCAGGTAGCCGGGAGCCGCGGTGTTCACCTGCGCGCCCACCGAGTCCAGGCCGTCGGAGGTCACCGTCACGAGGCCGCCGTCGACGATCCCCGACGTGGCCGCGACCGCCGCCGCCGGCGTCCCGGCCGGAGGCGAACCGACCGCCCCGGCAGCGGTGGCACCGGCGATGCCGGCCGCCGAATTCGAGGCCGACGACGAAGCCGCTCCCGCCGGCGTCCCGGAATCAGACCCCGGCGCCGACAACACGTTCGGCGCCGACAAAGCCGACCCGCTGTTCAACACCACCGTCGAGGCGTCCAGCGCCCCGGAGGCCAGCAGGCTCACCCGGGACGCCGCGTCCGAGACCACCACCGAGGAGTCGGCCCACCGGATCCGCGGCATCGCGTTCAGCCGCTGGTAGATCACCGACGACCCGGCGTACACCAGCTTCAGTCCGTCCCCGGGGTTCGTCACCGTCGCCAGCGACGGCGCCCCGGCCAGCCCCTGCACCGCCAGCGGCGTCGCCTTCGTCGAGTGCAGTGTTATCGTCGCCGTCCGCGTCCCGTCCTGCGCCGGGGAGTCCAGCGGTATCGGCACGTCGAACTCGATCCCGGTCTGGATCCCCTGGGTCAGCCGCTTCGAGGTCACCGTGCCGGAATCGTCCGTGACCGAGATCTCGATCCAGTTGTTGTCCGAGTTCGGCGCGTAGGCGGACACGTCGTCGGAGGAGGTCGGCACCAGCCCCAGCGCCCGGACGTCGTCCCCGACCGGCAGCCGCACCGTGACCGGCACGTTCGGCTGCAGCACCGTCTCGGAGCCGTCGGTCGTCGCCGGGTGCGTGGTCCCGAACACCGGCTCGTTCGGCGAGGCGGTGAAGTAGGCGACGCCCAGCCGGTCCAGGATCGGGCTGGTGGCCTGCGCCTCGTCCGGTTCGAAGGACAGCCGGGTCGGCCCGGGCACCGGGTCCCCCGGCACGCCGCGCACCAGGGTCGCGAACGCCGAGTTCAGGAACGCGTGCCCGTTCAGCGCGCGCAGCCCGTAGATCGAGTCGGTGCCGAGCACCGACGCGTCGGCCGTGCTGGCGTAGCGCGAGTGGCCCAGGTTCGCGGCCAGGAACTCCTGGGTGTCCGTGACCGGGTAGAAAGTCGACTTGTCGGCGCTGGGCGTGAACCGCCCGATGAACGAGGTCCCCTCGGCGGCGACCATCGCCACCACCCCGCACGCCGCGAGCACCCGCACCAGGCCCAGCCGCCGGACCGACCCGCCGAACCAGGACACCAGCCACAGCAGCGCGACCAGCAGCGCCGCGGCCGCGATCAGGACCAGCCCGTGGTGGATCTCCGTGCTGTACGTGGAGACGGGGACCTGGTTGGCCGCCGACGCGTCGGACCCGTTGTACCCCTTGGGCCCGTCCGTGACCGCGACCCGGTGCCCCTCGGACACCAGCGTCCAGCCCTCCAGCACCACCGCCAGCAGCACCGCCCCGGACCAGGCCGGCGCGGCCCAGCGAGCCAGGCCCGGGCGCCCCGGTATCCGCGGCATCCGCGGCACGATCCACTGCGCGAGACGACCGCGCTCGGCGGCGGGCGACGCGACGAACTCCGACCGCTTGCGCAGCACGACCTCGAACCCGACCGCCGCCAGGCACGCCACCAGCAACCCGGACACGCACCGCGCGCGGCCGATGAAGTTCGCTCCGAACAGCGACCTGAGCACCGGGACGTGCTGCCCGGCCGTCAGCAGGAAGCCGCCGTGGTAGATGAGCAGCATCCACAGCGCGGTCGCCGCCACGAAGAACACCCACACGCCGCGCGGGAGCAGCATCCGGCCCCGCCGGATCGCCATCACCCCGACCACGGCCAGCACCAGCACCGCCGCGCCCACGTAGCCGAGCGCCTCGACCGCGTTCGGGTCCAGGTAGAACAGCTGCTGGCCGTTGGAGGCCACGCCGCCGAACGCCCACGGCGCGAACGACGTCAGGAACGTCAGCGGGTCCAGGTGGTCGGCGCCGTTCTGCGCACGCCCCTCGATCAGCCACGACGAGTAGAACTTCGCGAACGGCAGCACCTGGAACATGGCCAGCCCGACACCGGCCCCGACTCCCGCCGCGAGCCCGGCCAACTGGCCGGGTTTGCGGGTCCGCACCAGCGCGTAGACGCCGACTGTGAGCAGCGAGTAGCCCTCGACCGAAGGGAAGCCGCCCAGCAGCAGGCCGGCGATCGCCACGGCCAGGATCGCCATGTCCCGGAAACGCCGCTGCTGGATGAAGCGCTCGACCGCCCAGAACACCAGCGGCACGAAGGCGCCGACCCGGGTCTGCGGCCAGCCCTGCCAGGCCACCATGTAGGCGCCGGACACGTAGGCCATCCCGCCGACCAGAGCGGCCGGCGGCGACAGCTTCAGCCGGCGCAGGAACAGATAGAGCCCGGTCAGTCCGACGACCACCTCGGCCAGCCGCTCGTACGCCGGGGCCAGCCAGGACGGCAGCACGTAGTAGGGCGCCGTGAGCGGGGAGGCCAGCGCGTTGTTGGTGATGCTTCCCAGCGGGGTACCGCCGACGATGTAGGGGTCCCAGGCCGAGGGCTTCCCGGACTTCACACCCTTGGCGAACAGGGCCTCCGCCGGGATCTCGGAGGTGTAGATGTCCGACTGCATCAGGTTCTTGCTCTGCGACTCGCCGTAGCCGGCGTTCGCGTACTCGCCGTAGCGCATCATGTAGTCGGTGTCGGCCAGCACGGTGCGCCCCGCCAACTGCGAGGCGATGCCGCCGACCGCCAGGTACAGCGCAGCCAGCACGGCCGCCGCGGTCACCAGCCGCGCAGCCCAGACGTTGCCGCTCACTCCGGCCGGGACCGCACGATGAGGTCGGCGAGCAGCGCCATGGAGGCGATGATCAGCCCCGACAGCAACAACAACGCCGTGTTCTGCGCGAACCGGAACGGATGCACCACCAGATCGAACACCGCCTTCACCGCACCGATCCCCACCAACCACAACGCCGGCGGCATCAACACCTTCAACGGATTGAAATACATCACCATCCGCAACACCTGAAGGATGTACCGATACGCATCCGTCACAAACCGGAACTTCGACTTCCCCGCCCGCTTCGCATAATCGATCGGCACATACACCACAGGATGCTGATTCGACATGAACGCCAACGTGATCGTCGTCACACACGAGAACCCGGGCGGCAACAGGCGCAGATACGGCAACGCCACCTCACGCCGCATCGCCCGCAACCCCGAGTTCAAATCCGGAATCTTCTGATTCGTCAACTTCTCGGCGATCTTCCGGATCACCCACTTCGCCGGGATCCGCAACAACCGATGCGACCCCATCTCCGCCCGACGCGCCCCCACCACCTGATCGATGTCCGCGTCGAAATCAAGCATCTCCACCAACTCGGGGATCCGCTCATTCGGATACGACATATCCGCATCCGTCCACACCACGATCTCACCCCGGGCCATCTTCGACCCGATCCGCCGCACCGTCCCGGCCCCGCCGTTCCGGTTGAACGCCACCACCTTCACCGACGGATACTCGATCTCAGCCTTCCGCAACACCTCCAACGTCCCATCCGTGGAGGCGTCATCGATCGCCAGCACCTCATAGGGGTACCCCGTGGCATCCAACGCCGCGCAAATCCGCTGAATCTCCAGCAGAACATGCGCCTCCTCGTTGTAACACGGCAGAACCACACTGACATGGGGAGGAAGCTGCTCGGGCTCCAAGGATCCAGCCCCTTTCATCAGGCATGGTGCGGACTCGTCTTGAGTAGGGGAGATCAGTCTCCGCGAGGACTCTTAGAGTTTCGTGAAGCTCGTCAAACCGAAGTAAAGAACGCGTCAGGGCCTCCGAAACCGGATACCCGGTTTCGGAGGCCCTGATCACTCCGCGTCCTCAGCTGGTCAACGGCCTCTTCCGGCCAGCGCGTCTCCCGCCACGGAACGTATGTTCGTCGTCACTTCAGGCGATCACAGCTCGACGGTCGCACCCTTGGCGGCCGAGTCCAGCGCGGCCTCGGCGACCCGCACGACCTGCAGGCCCTGACGCATGCTGACGATGCGCTCGCGGCCGCCGCCGACGTCCAGGACCGCGTCCCGGAACGCCTCCAGCTCGGTGCGCAGCGGCTCGGGCTTCGGAATGGCGAAGCGCACCATGTCGCCCTCCGATACTCCGCGGAAGGCTTGCATCGCCTCCCAGGTGGGGATCGTCGGGGCCGAGGCGTTCGCGTAGAAGGTCAGATCGGCGGCCAGCGTGTCGGCGACGAAGCAGCCCTTCTCACCGGTGACGATGGTGACCCGCTCCTTCATCGGCGAGAGCCAGTTCACCAGGTGGTTGACCACGGTGCCGTCGGCCAGCCGGCCGGTCATCGCGATCAGGTCCTCGTGCTCGCGGCCCGAGCGGTACGCGGTGTGGGCCGAGATCGAGGTGTAGGACTGCCGGGTCACCCAGGCCGTGGAGTCGATGTCGTGGGTGGCCAGGTCCTTCACCACGCCGACGTCGGCGATCCGGTTCGGGAACGGGCCCTGGCGCCGGGTCACGACCTGGAAGACCTCGCCGAGCTCGCCGTGCTCCAGCCGCTTGCGCAGGTTCTGCAGCGAGGGGTTGAAGCGCTCGATGTGGCCGACCGCGCCGACCAGCCCGGCCCGCTCGAAGGTCTCGGCGAGCTGGGTCGCGGAGTTCACATCCGGCGCTAAAGGCTTCTCGATCAGGGTGTGCACGCCAGCCTCGGCCAGCGCCAGGCCGATCTCGGTGTGGAACACCGTGGGCACGGCGACCACCGCGAAGTCGATGCCCGCGGCGATCAGCTCCTCGACGTTCCCCAGCACCTGGCGGCCGTTGGCCACGCCGTGCGCGTCGCCGCCGGGGTCGGCGACCGCGACCAGCTCCACGCCGTCCAGCGAGCCCAGCACCCGGGCGTGGTGCCGGCCCATCATGCCCAGGCCGATCAGGCCCGCGCGCAGCTTCGCGCCGTCCGTCCCGCTCACAGCGCGTTCACCCCGGCCACGATCCGCTCCAGCTCGTCCTGGGTCAGGGTCGGCATGACCGGCAGCGACAGCGCCTCGGCCGCGGCCTTCTCGGTCTCGACCAATTCGCCGGCGACGCGCGAGGCGACGTCGGGGCGCTGGAAGGACGGCAGCCGGTGGATCGGGATCGGGTAGTACATCCCGGTCCCGATGCCGCGCTCCTTCAGGCGCTCGGCCAGGCCGTCGCGGCCGCCCTCGACCTCGTCGGTGACCCGGATCGTGTACTGGTGGTAGACGTGCTCCGCACCCGCGACAACCGGCGGCACGCCGACGCCCTGCAAGTGCGCGTCGAAGTACCGCGCGTTCTCCTGACGCTGCTTGGTCCAGGCCGCCAGCTTGGTCAGCTGCACCCGGCCGACGGCGGCGTGCACGCTGGACAGCCGGTTGTTCAGGCCGATGACCTCGTTCTTGTACCGCTCCTCCATACCCTGGTTGCGCAGCAGGCGGACCTGGCGCGCGACCTCGGCGTCCGGGGTGACGACGATGCCGCCCTCGATGGAGTGGATGTTCTTGGTCGGGTACAGGCTGATGCACGCGGCGTCGCCGAAGGTGCTGATCGCCTTGCCGTCCAGCGTGGCCCCGACGGCCTGCGCCGAGTCCTCGATGACCTTCAGACCGTGCTTGCGCGCGATCTCCATGATCGGGCCCATCGCGGCCGGGTGCCCGTACAGGTGCACCGGCATGATCGCCACGGTCCGGTCGGTGATCGCCGCCTCGATCGCGGCCGGGTCGATGTTGAACGAGTCCCGCTCGATGTCCACGAACACCGGCACCGCGCCGACGATCGCCACCGAGTTCGCGGTCGCCGCGAAGGAGAACGAGGGCATGATCACCTCGTCGCCCGGCTTGACGCCCAGCGCCAGCACCGACAGGTGCAGCGCCGAGGTGCCGGAGTTCACGGCCACGCAGTGCAGGCCGTCGACCAGCGCCGAGAACTCCTGCTCGAAGGCCTCGACCTCGGGGCCGGCGGCGACCTGGCCGGTCCGCATGACGCGCACCACGGCTTCGATCTCGTCCTCGCCGGTCACCGGCCGGGCCGGGGGAATGAACGGGAGCGTCATGCCTTCTCCTTCAGAACACCGTCGATCTCTACGTACTCAGAGCCGTCTTTGGGGCACACGAACAGACCGCCGCCGCGGTCCTCCAGCGGCTCGCCGGACTTGCCGACCCAGCGCAGGCGCTTGGCCGGGACGCCGGCGACCAGCGCGAAGTCCGGGACGTCCTTGGACACCACGGAGCCGGCCGCGACCAGGGCCCAGCGGCCGATGGTGACCGGCGCGATGCACACCGAGCGCGCGCCGACCGAAGCGCCCTCGCGCAGCGTGACGCCGACCGGTGTCCAGTCGTGGGCGGACTTGGGGGTGCCGTCGGCGTTCACCGCGCGCGGGTAGTGGTCGTTGGTCAGGACCACCGCCGGGCCGATGAAGACCCCGGGCTCCAGTACCGCCGGCTCGTAGACCAGCGCGTGGTTCTGGATCTTGCAGTTGTCGCCGACCGGCACGTCCGGGCCGATGTAGGCGCCGCGGCCGATCACGCAGTTGCGACCGACGCGCGCGCCCTCGCGCACCTGGGCCAGATGCCAGACGCTGGTGCCCTCGCCGATCTCGGCGCGGTCGTCCACGTCGGCGCTGGGCAGGATGCGCACGCCTTCCCGGCTACCCTGCTTCTGTTCAGTCACTCTCGGTTCTCCGGCGATCGTACGTGCGAGGGGTCGGGTCGCGGCCCGCTGGACCGTGGGCGCGGCGGCCCACTGTGGCTTCAGAGCGTCAGTGCTTGACCAGCCCGCGGATCTCCTCCGCGAGCTTGTCGTACGGCGAGGCCCCGGTGAGGTGCTCCGCCGCCCACTTGCGGGCGTTGTGGCGCGCCTGTTCGAGCTCGTCGTACTGCTCCGACCACCGCCGCAGCGTAGCCGACGCGGCGGCGGGGTCCGCCACCACCTCGCCCGCGCCGGAGGCGGCGATCAGCTCGGCCATCCGCGGCAGCGGTGTCGCCACCACCGCCAGGCCGACGGCCAGGTACTCGTACAGCTTGCTCGGCACCGCCTCGCGGAAGGCCGGGGTGTCGTCCAGGAGCACGAGCCCGGCCCACGCCCCGTCGGCCAGCGCCCAGGCCTTCTGCGGGTCCAGACGCCCGTGGAACCTGATCCGGTTGCGCACCTGCTCGCTGGAGGTCGCGTGCCAGGTGTCCAGCCAGGCCTGGTCGCCCGGCTGCACCGGGCCGACCACGTCGAGCTCCCAGGTGTAGGTGCCCTCCACCGCGGCCAGCATCGCCTGCAGGCCGCGCGAGCGCCGCACGTCGCCGATATAGATGGCGCGCGGGGCGGAGTGGTCCGGCTCGCCGGGGGCCGGCAGGAAGGAGAAGTCCGGGAGGTTCTTCACCACCAGGCGGTTGCGGCCCTTCATCGGCGGCACGTGGTCGTCGGCGACCACGGTGATGTTCGCGCGCTTGGTCCAGAACGTACAGATCCGGACCGCGAAGGTGGCCGCGCTCTTCTTCCAGGAGGCGCGGGCCCAGGCCCGGTCCTTGAGCAGCTTCAGGTAGTCCTCGTGGACGTCGGCCACGACCTTGCGGCCCTTGAACCAGCGGGCCAGCGTCGCGCCCGGGACCATGTCCGGGTCGACGGTCAGCAGGACCTTGCCGCGGGCCTTGAACGGCAGCGTCAGGTCCGCCTTGAGGCGCTTCTTCGCCGAGCGGGAGCCCAGGGTGTGCACCAGACAGTCGGCCGGGCCGGCCTCGGGGAGCCCGAGACCGACCACCTCGACGCCCAGGCCGGCGCGGCGCAGCGCGGCGGCCAGGCGGTGCAGCCGGGCGTCCGCCACGTCGTGCCCGCCGGTGATGATCGACACGTCGATACTGCTGCTGTTACTGCTGCGGTCAGCGGCCATGCCTTGCTCAGACGTCCTCTCCGATGGCCTTCTGCAGCGCTTCCTTGGTCTTCTCCGCCTTGGCCGCGAGCGCCTGGTCCTCCCGGGCCTCCTTGGCCTCGGCGGCGGCCTTCTTGGCGTCGGCCTCTTCCCGGTCCTTGCGCTGCCGCTCGATGTAGGCGTCGATGACCTCGTCGGGGTCGCCGCTCTGCACCAGGTTGCCGTGGTCCATCCAGATGCAGTGGTTGGACATGTGGCGGACCGTCTCCAGGCCGTGCGAGACCAGCACGATGGTGCGGGCGTTCTCGCACAGCTCCAGCATCTTCTCGGTGGCCTTCTCCTTGAACCGCGCGTCACCGGCGGACAGGGCCTCGTCCACGAGCAGGATGTCCGGGTCCATGTGCACGCCGACCGCGAAGGCCACGCGCGCGTACATGCCCGAGGAGTACGTCTTCATCGCCCGGTCGATCGCGCCCTCCGAGAGCGTGTCGAGGTCGGCGAAGTCGATGATCGCGTTCTCCTTCTCGCGGATCTGGTCCTTGGACCAGCCCTGCGCGAGCCCGCCCAGGACGATGTTCTCCCGGCCGGTGAGGTTCTGGTTGAAGCCGACACCCAGGGCCAGCAGCGTGGACACCCGGCCGCGCACCTCGACGCGACCCTGCGTGGGGGGCAGGATCCCGGAGAGCGCGCGCAGCAGGGTGGACTTGCCGGCGCCGTTGTGGCCGATGACGCCCAGCACGGTGCCGTGCGGCACCTCGAAGGAGACGCCGTTTACCGCCTTGATGACCTTCTGCTCGACCTTCTGGCGCTTGGCCTTGCGGATCAGCGCGGCCTTCAGGGTCGGGTTGGCCTCGGCCTTGGTGCGGTAGTACAGGTGGAGGTCCTCGACCTTGATGGCCAGGCGGGGCTCCAGCTGCTTGTCGACGAGCTTGGCCGCCGGCTGCTCGGCCGGTGCCGAAGTGGTTTCGGCGGACTCGGCGGACTCGGCGGTGTCCACGGTCTCGACGGTTTCAGAGGCGGACAGCGAACTCACGCTCCCTCGACATGAAGTACCAGGCGCCGACGACCAGGGCGACGATCGCGCAGGCGGCGCCGACTGCGAGCTCCGACAGTTGCGGGGCGTAGGACGCCCCCTTGGCGAACGGATGTGAGCCGTTGCCGACCAGCACCGTGTTCCAGGAGTTGATGATCGGCGAGAACGGGTCCCACTTGTAGACGCCGAGGATCCAGTGCGGGAGCGAGGTCTTTCCGGTCACCGGGTCCGGAACGGTCTTCGACTTGATGTAGTTCAGGCTGAACAGCACCGGGGTGATGTACATCCAGATGCGCAGCACGTAGGGCAGCAGCGTGGACATGTCGCGGAAGTACAGCGTCACGGCCGCGAACAGCAGCCCGAGACCGAAGCTGAAGACCGTCTGGATGATGAAGATCGGGATCACCCAGAGGATGTTCACTGTGACGCTGTGGTGCACGCCGATGTAGAAGCACGCGTAGACCAACAGCGTCGGGAAGTACGTCAGCATCGCCGTGAACGTCGTCGACAGCGGCAGCAGCACCTTCGGGAACGACATGTTGATGATCATCTTGCCGCCGCCGGTGATCGAGCTGGCGGCGAACTGGATGACGTTCCGCGTGTAGAAGAACGCGAACAAGCCGGTCAGCAGCCCGACGAAGTGGGCCATCGCGCTGGCGCCGGCGCCACCGGAGCCGCCCAGCACACTGGTCAGCAGGAAGTACACCAGCGCCAGCAGCATCGGGTTCAGCACCAGCCAGAACTGGCCGAAGAAGCTGTCGAAGTGCTGGCCCTTCAAGGTCGAGGACGCCATGTGGGTGGCGAACTGACGCCGGGCCCAAACGTCCCGGAAGTACGGTCCCAACTTGGGCAGCGCGTATCGGTAGGGCTCGAAGACGTGAACCTGCTCGGTCGCGCGCGGAGGTTCGGGGGTCTTCGTCCGGGTCTCCTCCACGGATCCCGTCTCACTGGTGGCGGTCGCCACTCTCACACTCCACTTGCTTTAGGTTGCACCTGTTTGGGGGGTCAGGGTCGTGCTGTAGATCGGTCACACTATCGGGCAACGCTTTGCGGTCCGCCGAATGTCCCCGTGGTTACACCCTAAGCGTTCGGCTCATCCGTCTCACCGAACGCCCGGACCCCCGTCCGCGGTTCCGGTTCCCGCCCGAGCAGTCGCGCGTAGACCCCGCCCAACACCTCGGCCTGGCCCTCCCAGGAGTTGGCCGCCAGCAGGTCGTCAGTGTAGCGGGACGCGTACGCCGGCCGATCGGCGAGAACCTTGGCGACCGCCTGAGCGTACTCGTGGGCGTCCTCGGCGGTGAAGACCTCGCCGTTGCCCAGCTCCCGGGTGAAGTCGGCCATGGCCTGCACGTCGGAGACGACGATCGGCAGCTTGGCGTGCATGTACTCGTAGTACTTCGTGATCAGCGCCACCTCGTGGTTCGGGGTGTGCAGGATCGGGATCACGCCGATGTCCGCGGAGGCCAGGTACTGCGGGACGAGGTGCGGCGCGACATAGCCGACCATGTGCAGCCGGTCGGCGACTCCGAGGTCTTCGGCCTGCTTCTGCAGCGCGCGGGTGAACTCGGTGTCGGCGCCGCGGACCACGGCCACGTGCACGTCGGGCAGCTCCGGCAGGCCGGCCACCATGGTCGCGATGCCGCGCATCGGTGAGACCGCGCCGGAGTAGACGAGCAGCGGGACGTCGTCGGCCAGGCCGCAGGCCTTGCGCAGGCTTGGCGCTTCGGTGGAGTCCGTATCGCCCGATTCGTCACGCTCTTCGCCCGGGACGTGCAGCATCGGGGCGTTGGCCACGACGCCGGGCGTCTCGGTGAGGTGGTAGCGCTCCTGCAGCCACTGCGCGAGCAGCGGGGAGACCGTGATCACCGCGTCGGCCTTGCGGACGTACTCACCCTCCAGCCCGACGTAGGCCAGCCGGCGCTGCTCGGGCATCGAGACGCCGGCCACGAACTCGTGGGCGTCGTAGAGCACCTTCGGCCGCTTGCCCTTGCGCTCCAGCTTGTCGGCGACCCGCACCGCGATGCCGGGGGTGTGCATGTCGTGGGCGTGGATCAGGTCCGGCTCGAACTCCTCGATCAGCGCCGACCAGCTCGACTCCAGCCACAGCAGGTGCCGGGCCGTGCGCCGCCAGTCGCCGTCGCGGAAGTAGACCTTCCAGAGCATCTCCTTGGCGCGGTGCTTCATGCTGCCGTCGCCGGTGCCGGGCTCCTTGATCCGCTGCACGATGCGGCGCCGCGCCTTGTAGTCCAGCGACGAGGCGAACGACAGCGCCCGGAACGGCATCAGCCGCAGGCTCGGGGCTCCGTCGTCCTTCAGCGGCCACTGCGCGATCTGCCACTTGTTGTGCAGTCCGGTACGCACGACCTGCGCCGCGCCGATGTAGGCCGGGTCCGACGGACGCCCCTTGCGGTTCGGCTCGTAGCCGAGCAGCAGGACGTCGTAGCCGGCTTCCGCGGCACTGTAGGCGGCTTTCTGCACCCGCGAGTCCAGCCGCACGTCGTTGGCGACGAGCATCGCCACGCGTGGGCGCCGAGCACTGGGGCGGCGGTCGTTTGTCACATGGGAATGCTAGTGGGGCGGCGCCCCGGGGCGGGAAAGCCGCCACCGCGCCGGACGGGTGACCCCGGCTATCCGCGGCTCACGGGCGTCTCCCGCGGCACGTAGACCTCGATCCAGGACCCGGCTGTGAATCGTGCTGCAAGTCGGTAACGGCTCATGATGGCCCGGTAGGCGGCCGCCTCTCCCGGGTGGCGCGCGGGATCGGCGAGGAAGCGGCCGGCGGCGTGCTCGGTGAGGATGAGCGCCCGGACCTGGACGCCCGGCCTGTCGGCCGCGAAGGTGAGCGGCACGAGGTGGTAGCGCGCGGGGTCGAGCCAGGGGCCGTAGCTCTCCACGGCGACCGGCGCGCGCCCGGGGACGTGCGCGGCGACCCAGGCCGCGGCCTGGACGCGCGAGTGCTCGTCGAGCCGGGGGTAGAGGGTGACCGCGGAGACCAGGGGGATGAAGGCCGCGGCCGCGGTCACGGCGGCGACGGCGCGGCGGCGGGTCCGGGGGAAGACGGCCGGGACGGCCACGCCGGCGAGGACGGCGAGCGCGGGGGTCAGCGGGACGAGATTGCGGTCGAAGCGGACGGTCATCACGGCCAGGAGAAGAAACTGCGGAATCACATAGGCGAAGGCGATGATCAATGTCCTGCGAATGAGCTCGGGCGCGCGGAACAACGCGACGATCGCCACCGCGACGGCGATCAATAGCAATGGTTGATCGCGGAACAGGGCGCCCAGGTAGTAGCCGGGCGCGCCGCCCTGCGCACCGACGTGGCCGTCTTGATAATGGACGGCTTCCGATCTCACGCCGTCCAGAACCGCGAGGGGACGCGTGAGGATCCCTGGCGTGGTCAGCGCGAACACCGCGGCCGCGACGGCGGCGGCTTCCGCGATGCGGATCACCAGCTTGTCGCGCCGGGGACTCAACACATACGCGACAACTACTGGAAGCGCTGCGACGGCCAGGTATTTGGCGCCTAATGCGATCCCCACGCCGAGACCACAGAGGAGGTCTCCATAACGCGCGTCACGGAGAACCCGGGTCGCGCCGTACAAGGTAAGCGCGACAGCGAGACCGGCATATACGTCCGGCGTTGCGTAAACGCTGTTGGCTGTCGCTAAGGGGGAAACCGCAACGGTCGCCGCAGCGACGGCGGCGGCGATACGTCCCCATCGCTCTGGGAGCTCTGCCGCCTTCAGTACTTCCCGCACGACAGCCCACACCAGTAGGCAGGTGGCCACGGCCGCGAGGACTCCGACCAATCGGACCGTCACGATGAACGCGCGGGAGTCCGTGTGTGCCACGCCGAGGTTCTCGATGCGCATCGCGCCGTGCGTCGGTACGTGGATCCCTACCGCGCGGAAGGCGGTCGTCACTCCGGCGATCACTTCATAGAGGAGTCCCGGGTAGCGGTAGGTGTGCGAGTCCAGCATCCCGTCGGACGCCATGCGCAGCCCGACGGAGATGTTCAGTGGCTCGTCCGAGTTTCCGACTCCCGGCAACGCGGCCATCACCAACGGCAGCCGCAGCGCCAGGGCGAGCACGGCCACCGCCGCCGCCAGGGGGTCGATCCTCCGCAACGCCATTCGCATGTCGGGTCAACGATCGACCGGGGTGGTCGGAAACGCACGAGTGGTCACATATGGGTTCAGAACGTATAGGAGATGCGCTCTATGTATAACTCCATGTATAAGAGGTGCGCCCCGCTGAAAGTTTCAGTGGGGCGCACCTCTTACAACCGGGCGCCGGTCGAACCGCACACTCAGTTGCGCAACGGACTCCGACTGTCCTCAAGGTCGTCGAGCCCGCCCAGGAGCTCGTACCCATAGGGGCCCTCGACCCAGTCCACACTCCAGTCCTCCAGCATCGGCGAGGTGGTCAGGGCGCGCCGCACCAACGCGGTCGCGGTGTCACGGACCGAGTACGGAACGTCCGGATCGGACGCGAGGTAAAGGCCGGCCACGAGGCGGGCCGGGAAGACGCCGGCTTCGTCGACGACTACGTGAGCGTGCTCCAGGGCGCGGGGGGAGTCGCCGGAGACCGCCTGCAGGGCGTAGCGGAGGGTCGCCGCGGCCAGACCGCGGTCACCCGCGAAACCGGCCCGCTGCACCGCCACCATGATCAGATCCATGATGATCTTCCTTCCTGTCAGGATTCGGTCAGGACCAGCACGACAGGCAGGCGCCGGGCATGCCGGCCGTGATGGGGCCCGCTTGCTGCACCTGGTTCGCGGACGCGGACGCACTGAGCGGAGCAACCAGCAAGACAGTGACAACAGCCAAGCCGGCGAAGACATGCTTGAGTCGAGACACGGTGCTTCCATTTCTGTGGGGTGGATTTGTGGGCCCGCACAGCCGTGGGGGCCGGGCCCGAGACGCCTAGGAGCGGGCGCTGGTCTGAGTCTCATGCGTGGCGGCCGGTGCGGGGAACGGTGCGGACCCGTCCGCCTTAGGCCAGGCCGGTCCCGGCCACGACCCTGTATCCGGAATGGTGCGGTATCCCCCTTGATCGCCAAGGTTCCTGCTGCGAGCATGGGTCCGGCGCCGAGGCCGGATGTATGCGAAGGGGGTGTGCCGTGCTTGGTTCGCTAGGACTGGATCCGCTAGCGCAAGCGGTCTACAGCGCGATGCTCGCCGACCCCTCAGTAGGTGTCCGCGAGTTGACCACACGGTTGGGACAGGACGAGGACCAGATCAGGGAGACCCTGGACCGCCTGGTCGAGCTGGCCCTGCTACGACCGTCGCGAGAGCGTTCCGGAGAGCTGTACCCGGTCTCGCTCGTCACCGGGATGCAGTTACTGGTGCAGCGCCAGGAGGCGGAGCTGGCCGCCGGCCGCGACGCGGTGGCGGCGGGCCGGGCGGCGGTGGCCGAGCGCGAGCCGGCCGAGCGGCTGATAGGCCTGGACGCGGTGCAGTCCGAACTGGACCAGCTCCTGGCGGGCGCCACCGTCGAGGTGCTGTCCATGGTCCCCGGCAACGCCATCTCGGCGGCCTCCCTGTCCGCGGCCCGCCCCACCGACGACGACGTGGCCCGGCGTATACCGTCGCGCGTGCTGTACCACTCCTCGACGCGGCAGGACCCGGCCACTGTGGCGTACGGCCGATGGCTGGCGGAACGGGGCACCGAGATTCGGCTCTCTCCTGCGGTGACGCGGCGGCTACTTATCGTGGACGGTCGCACTGCGGTTGTTCCGATAGAGCCGGACGAGCCTGGCATCGGCGCGCTGTGTGTGCGCGAGCCTGGGTTGGTGGACCAGCTCACTGCGCTGTTTGAGCTGATCTGGACGGACGCGGTTCCGTTGGGGATGCCTGCTAAGGCCGATTCGCCCGCTGGGCTGTCCCCTACCGACCGGCATCTGCTTCGCTTGCTTGGCGATGGTCTGACTGACGAGGCTGCTGCTAAGCGGCTGGGGATTTCGGCGCGGACTGTGCGGCGGATTATGGCTGATTTGATGGTTCGGTTGGATGCGGAGAGCCGGTTCGAGGCGGGGGTTGAGGCTGCGCGGCGGGGGTGGTTGTGAAGGATTGGTGTGGGTGGGGGGTGGCGGGTGGCGGGTGGGGATGGGGGGTGGTTTTTGGCGTTGGTCCGCGCGGTGGTTCGGGTCTGAGCGTGGTGCGTTGGCGGGTGGCGATGGCGGTCGCGGTCGCGGTGGCTGTGTCGGTGGCGCGTGCTATATCTGTGTATAAGGGGCGATAATTGCCTAACAAAATGCCAGCATGACCGACTCGCACACTGGGTCACGTCGGCGGCTGGCGGTTTTCGTGTCCACAACCGCGCACAGGTCCGAGTCACTGCGCATGTCGTAGGCGGCAATCGTCGTGCGTGGTGGGCACCTTGAGGCCTCCGGCGGGCGCTCTACAGCGAGGGGGCGACCCGCGCGTCCGGCGCTTCGGCGGCGGCCCGCGACTGCTCGGCTTTCTGTCCGCTCGTGGTGCGTTGCGCTGCTTGCCGGCGGTGCTGCTTGTGGTCACCGGGTTCTGGGCCCCTCGCCACGTCGTCGCCTTACGGAACCAGGCCGGTCCGGTGGCGTCAAGCCGGATCGCTCCTGCTGTGGTCCGGTTTCGTCCGGCTTGACACCACCGGCCCGGCCAGGTTGGCTTCGCCCGCCGACGCGGCGAGGGGCCCAGAACCAACACCCCGCATGGTCCTTCGGACCCGGCGTACCACGTGGTCGGCTGGGCTGGCGCGTCGCCGAACGCAAATGCTGGTCAGCAGGTTGCGACTTCTGTAACCGTGCGGATACGGCGCATGAGCGGGCGTGAGACGTCCGCTGCACTCACATAGAGTTGGCGCGACGCGGCGTTGCTTCGGGGGCGCGTGGCGGGATTCGATGGGATTCGAACAGACGGAGTCATCATGCACGTAGTCGTCGCCGGGCAGGGGTATGTCGGCTTGCCGCTTGCGGTCCGCGCGGCCGAGGTGGGGCACCGGGTTGTGGGCTACGACGTGGATCCGCATCGGGTGAAGCAGTTGGCGGCCGGCGAGTCGTATGTTGAGGACGTCGCCTCTGAGCGGGTGCGCGCGGTGCTGGACTCCGGCGCTTACTCCGTGACCTCCGATGGCGGCGCGTTGGGCGGTTTCGACCTGGCCGTTATTACCGTGCCGACGCCGTTGCGTGACGGTGTGCCGGATCTGAGCTACATCGAGTCCTGTTCTCGGACGCTCGGTGCGCATTTGCGGCCTGGGGCGGCCGTGGTGTTGGAGTCCACGACCTATCCGGGTACCACCGAGGAGCTGATGGTGCCGATTCTGGAGGAGGTCTCCGGGCTGGCTGCGGGGCGCGACTTTCATGCCGGTTTCAGCCCCGAGCGCATCGATCCGGGGAACCAGAAGTGGCCGTTTGAGAAGACTCCGAAGGTGGTCTCCGGTGTCGACGCGGAGTCGTTGGCCGTCATCAAGGGCTTCTACGACGACCTGGTCGAGACCACGGTTCCGGTCTCCGGGCCGAAGGAGGCCGAGCTCGCCAAGCTCATCGAGAACACCTTCCGGCACGTCAACATCGCGCTGGTGAATGAGATAGCGATGTTCGCCAAGGCGCTGGACGTGGATGTCTGGGAGGCGATCGGGGCTGCGGCGTCCAAGCCCTTCGGGTTCATGAAGTTCACTCCGGGGCCCGGCGTCGGTGGGCACTGCCTGCCGATCGACCCGTCGTTCCTGTCCTGGAAGGTGGAGCGGACGGTCGGGGTCCCGTTCCGCTTCGTGGAGTTGGCGAACGACGTGAACAACCACATGCCGGACTACGTCGTGCGGCGGCTGATGGAGGGCTTGAACGCGCGTCGGCAGACGGTCAACGGCTCGCGCGTGCTGTTGCTGGGCCTGGCGTACAAGCCGAACACCTCCGACGCCCGGGAGTCGCCCTCGACTCGGGTCGCCGAGCTGCTGCTGAACCTGGGTGCGCAGGTGCGCGGGGCGGACCCGCATGTGGTCGACGACATCCACGCCGACGCCCGGTTGGTGCGGGTGGAGGCCGGTGCGGAGGAGATCGCCGCGGCCGACGCGGTGGTGCTTCTGGCCGACCACGCAGAGTTCGATTACGACCTCGTAGCGAAGCACGCGAAATATGTCCTCGACTGCCGGAACCGGATGGCCGGCCCGAACGTCGAAGTGTTGTAGGACGCGCGACCGCGCCGGCGTTGTGGGGCGCTGAACCGGTCGCCGTGACACGGGTCGAGGCCCGGCTTCCCCAGTGGGGTGGGGGGCCGGGTCTCGACGCGTTTTCCGTTGTCCTGCCAGCGTTTTTTGCTGATGCCTGGCGCCTTCTATCAACGCCTCACTTGGCGGCGGCCAGGCGCTGGACGGCTGTGTGCGCGATCTGCCGCACCCAGGTGTCACCGCCGGGGATCGGCTGGTCCGCCGACGCGCCGCCGGCCAGCACGTCGAAGGTGATCACCTTGGCGCCGACCCGGATGGCGACGGTGACGCCGCCCTGCTCCCCGGTCCAGTGCTTGATCCAGGCCTGGTCGCCGAGCCCGGACAACGGCTCGGACCGGGCCTTCGTCTGCTGCGTGGACTGGTCGTACGCGGCGAGGCCGGACTGCGCCGCCGAGGCGTCGGCGAAGGTGTAGACGCCCTCGTTGACCATGAACTCGCCGTCGCCGCCGGACACCGTGCCGCGGAAGCACATCCCGGAGACCGTCGTGGCCCCGATGATCTGGGTCCCGCCCGACTGCCAGGTGTCCTGGGTGTTCGCCCCGAAGGACGGTCCGAGGTCCGCCGGGGCGAACAGGAAGCCGTCCACCGGCTGCGAGGGCGGGAGCGGCGCGGACGAGGGCCTGGACTGGTGCCCCGGCTCGGGCCCCGAGCCGCTGGTCGCCGGGGAGGTCGGCCGCGTGATCACCGGCATCGGCTCCGGAGAGTCGACCCGCGGCGCGTTCGCCACCCGGGCCACAGCCTTCTGCGACACTTCGGTCAGCCAGTCGGCGGACACCGCCTTCACCGCCTCGGCGGATCCGGGCAGGAGCTCGTTCACGACGACGACCTGTCCTTCGAGGACGACTGCGCTGACCACCATGTCCGGGCCGCCGTAGTCCTTCTGCGTGAACATCCCGTCCCCGACGCCGGCGACGTCCTGGACGGCCGACACCGCTCCGGCCGCGCCCCGGCATCCACCGGCCTGCGCGGCCGATCGGACCCGGGCGAAGGCCGCCTTCGCCGAGGCCGCGTCCGGGAACTGGTACAGATGCTCGCCGTCCGTGAGCCCGGTCCCGCCCGAACCGGGGTGGGTGAACTCCCCCTGGACCACGGGGCCGACGACGGCGACCGGCACAATCTGCGCACAGAGCAAGCCCCGGAACGGCCCTCCCGAGCCGAAGGTCCCCGCTCTGGTGTAGCTGGGACCCAGATCAGCGGGCTGCATCAGGGCCTCGCTCAACTTCACGTACCGGCCGTGCCCGGACGCGCTGGACTGCCCGGTGGTGACCGCGCCCGGGGCGGGTCCCGGCCCTCCGGTGGCCAGCCCCGCGCTCGTCACGGCGACCGCCACTGCCACCACCGCGACGCTCGCCATCGACATGGCAGCCACCCGTCGGCGCCGCCGCTGCCCGCGGCTTCGTACGGTCGCACCCGGGCCCGCGTATCCGGCCCAGGCACGGCCGTCCAGCACGTCGGCCAGGACGCCGCGGAAGTCGTCGTTCATCTCGTCGCCGACGTTGCTGATATCGGCGTCGCCGGCACCGCCGCTGTTCATCTCGTCCCTCGTCTCAGGCATGCGTCATCTCCCAGCCCTCGGTCCCGGCCGTGTCGGCCAGCAGCGCGGCGAGCGCCACCCGCCCCCGGGCCAGCCGGGCCTTGACCGTGCCCTGCGGTATCTCCAGTGCCTCGGCGACCTCGGCCACCCGCAGGCCGCCGAGGTAGTACAGGACCAGCGCGGCGCGCATGCCCTTGGGCAGCACCGCCAGGGCGTTACGGACCGCGATCGCGTCCGCGGACGGCGGTGGCAGGTCGGGCGGTACGCCGTGCCGGGCCATGGCGCGCAGGCCCGCGGTGTAGTGCCGCCAGCGCGAGATCGCCAGCCGGTAGGCGGTGGTCTTGACCCAGCCCACCGGGTCGGCGCCGTCCCGGGTGAGCCTGTCCCAGCGGGTCCAGGCCCGGGCGTAGGCCTCCTGGACGCAGTCCTGGGCCTCCGGCAGGTCGCCGATGACCAGGTACAGCTGGCCGATCAGGCGTGGCGCGGTGGCCGCGTAGACCTCGTCGAATTCGCTCGGCGACGCCAAGTGCCGCTCCCCTCGGTGCGATCTTCGGACGGCCACGGTGCCCCGTGCCCGCCCCCGGTCCCGAGCACTGCACGCGCTCGGCCCCGATCGGGTTGCATGCGGCGAGTGTTCTACAGTTGCCGGGTCAAGCAGCGGAACGAGCACGGACGGCGGCAGCCTTGAGGATCATCTGCGTGGCGGGGGCCCGCCCCAACTACATGAAGATCAAGCCGGTCATGGACGCGCTGGAGGCGCGCGGGGCCGAGGTGGTGCTGGTGCACACCGGCCAGCACTACGACGAGGCGATGAACGACGTCTTCTTCCGCGACCTCGGCATCCGCACCCCGGACCGCTACCTGGGCGCCGGGTCCGGAAGCCAGGCCGAGCAGACCGCGCGCATCATGCTGGCCTTCGAGCCGGTGGTGGGCGAGTTGGCGCCGGACGCGGTCGTGGTGGTCGGCGACGTGACCTCCACCGTGGCCTGCGGCCTGGTCGCGGCCAAGGCCGGGACGCTGCTGGCGCACGTCGAGGCGGGCCTGCGCAGCCGCGACTGGTCGATGCCGGAGGAGGTCAACCGGGTCGTGGTCGACCGGCTGTCGGACTACCTGCTGGCGCCGTCCCCGGACGCCGTGGACAACCTGCGCGCCGAGGGCTACCGCGAGGACCAGGTGCACCTGGTCGGCAACGTCATGATCGACACGCTGTTCGCGAACCGCGAGCGTGCGCTGGCCTCCGGCGCGCTGGAGCAGCTGGGCCTGACCCCCGGGGGCTACGGCCTGGTGACCCTGCACCGCCCGGCGAACGTCGACTCCCCCGAGGCCCTGGCCCCGCTGGTCGGCGCCCTGATGAAGGTCGCCGAGGAGCTGCCGCTGATCCTGCCGGCCCACCCGCGCGCCGCCACCGCGCTCCGCGAGCTGGTCACGACCGACCGCATCCGCCTGATCCCGCCGGCCGGCTACCTGGACTTCGTGGCCCTGCAGGCCGGGGCCCGCATCGTGTTGACCGACAGCGGCGGTGTACAGGAGGAGACGACGGCGCTCGGCGTGCCCTGCGTGACGCTGCGCGACAACACTGAGCGGCCGATCACGGTCAGCGAGGGCACGAACATCCTGGCCGGGCTCGACCCCACGCGCATCGTCGAGATCGCGCAGCGGGTGCTGGCCGACCCGCCGGCGGCGCGGCGCCCCGAGCTGTGGGACGGGCACGCCGGGGACCGGATCGCCGAGGTGCTGCTGAGCGGTGGGAGTGCGGCGACACGGCTGCGGCCGACGGATCTGGCGCGGTGACCGGCACGCTCCGGGCATTTGATCCGACCGGAGATGCTTCGCCCCTTTTAGATATGTTTACCGCTCGCCACCGACGAAAACGGTGGCTCAGCCCTTCCCGGTAACCTCGCGGTACAGCCCGAGCATCGTCTCGGCCTGCCCCTCCCACGAGTACTGACGCAGCGTCTCCTCGCTGTAAGCCTTCGTATACGCGGCCGGGTCCTTGAGCACCTTGCGCGCCGCCTCGACGAACGAGGTCACGTCGCCGGCGGTGTAGACCTCGCCGTTGCCCAGCTCGCGGGTCAGCTGCGAGGTGGCCTTGACGTCGCTGGCGACCACCGGGAGCCCGGCGCTGATGTAGGACCAGAACTTGGTGGTGATGGTGAGCTCGTGCAGCGGGATGTGGAGCAGGGTGTCGATGCCGATCGTCGCCGAGCGCAGGTACGCGGTCAGCTCCTCGCTGGGGACGTAGTCCAGGAGGTGGAAGCGGTCTGAGACGCCCAGCTTCTCCGCCATCGTCACGAGTTCGGCGACGTAGCCGTCGCGGCGGCCGACCAGCAGGGCGGCGTGCACGCCGTCGAGCTCCGGCAGCGCCTCGACCACGGTCTGCAGGCCGCGGACCTTGGTCACGCTGCCCGGGTGCACCAGCAGCGGGACGTCGTCGGCCAGGCCAAGGGCGCCGCGCACGCCGGGCACGTCGTCGCCGGAGGCGGCCAGGTCGGCCAGCGCCGGCATGTTCTTCACCAGCACGGGGGCCTTGCGGCCGGGGAACTTCTCGATGCCGTGGAACTCGACCATCGCCTCGGCGTAGCCCTCGATCGGGCTCATCACCGCGTCGGCCAGCGGCAGGTACTTGGCCTCCTGGGCGGCCATGGCCGGGGCCCAGGTCGGGTTGTCGCGGGTGTCGCCGGCGAAGAACTCGTGGGCGTCGTAGACGACCTTCACGGTGCGGCCCCTGGCCCTGGCCCGGGCCGCCGCGCGCACCGCGACGCCCAGCATCTCGGCGTCGTTGGCGTGTATCAGGTCCGGCTCCAGCTCGTCGGCGGCGCGGCCGAAGGAGTCCTCGAAGTCGACCAGGCGCGGCTGGGCGTTCCACACCGCGCCCTCGCCGCCGCGGCGGACCAGCAGGCGCTCCAGGGAGGTGCTCGGCGAGTCCTGCACGATGTTGTAGTTGTGGTCCAGGGCCTGCTTGCGGGCCGAGATCCAGTAGCCGGCGGCCTTCACGCCCAGCGACTTGGCCGCCAGCATCGCCTCGTCGACCAGCTTGGCCGCCGGGTTCAGGCCGTCGGCGGACCGGCGGGAGAGCAGCTCGCGCTCGACCGCCAGGTTGGACTGGCGGATGCGCTGGCGCTGGTGCTTGACCTTGCCGAGCTCGACCGTGGAGTACGCGATCAGACCGCTGACACCGCTGCGGCGCGGGTGGTAGGTGCGGTACTTCGTGGCCGCCATACTCTCGGCGGGGCGCAGGATCGTGACCTCGCCGGACTTGGACTCCTCACGCTTGCCGCTGCGCGAGCGGCCGACCAGGTAGGTGTCCCACCCGGCTTCGGCCGCCGAGCGGGCCTCTTTCTGGACGCGGGAGTCCCCGTCTATGAAGTTCCCGACCAGCATGACAACGCGTGGGCGCACATCAACGCGGCGCTGGTCGGGAGTGGTCACTGTTCCTCCGGGGGCAGTTGTGGACTGGCTCGGATTCTAGCAACGGTATATATGACCTTCATCCCGGCAGGGATCTGGCAGGGGATATGCCCTCAGCCGCGAAGCCACGGCTCCAGCGCCTCGGCGGACTTGCGGCCGTCGTGGTACTCGCGGACGAACGCCCGGCCCGTCGCGGCCACCGCGCGCGCCTTGTCCCGGTCGGCGAGCACGCCTTCGATGACCTCGGCCAGGGAGTCCGGGTCGGCCTGGATCGTCGGGATCTCGGCCGGGACCCGGTCGCGCACCCGCTGGTCGATGTTCGCGATGCTCACCCGGCCGGCGGCCATCGCCTGGCAGGTCATGACGCCGTAGTTGCCGATCACGAAGTGGTCCAGCACGATGTCCGCGTCCTGCACCACGCCGACCAGCTCGGCCTGCGGGATGTGCTCCAGCCGCCGGTACTCGATCAGGCCGCGGGACTCCAGGTCGCGCAGCGTCGGCTCGATCAGGTCCGAGCCCTTCATGAACGGCCGCGACGGCGCGTGCACGACCACCGGCACCTCGCGCTCCAGCGGCGTGCGCGTCCCCTCGGTCCACTGCTCCAGGTCCACGACCACCGGCAGCCAGGTGGCGCGCGGGACGTCGTCGATCAGGTCCGGGGTGGAGACGAAGACCGGGCCGTCGAACTCCTCGACCCACTTGGCCATCTCGGCAGTCTTGCCCCGCAGCACCTCGGTGAGCTTCTGGTCCTCCTCACTGACCGGCGCGCGGAACGGCGAGAACTTGTAGAGCTCGATGTGCCGGTCGGGCGAACGGATGTCGGAGCCGTGGAAGAGCAGCGCGGTCCGGATGCCGGCCCGGCGCAGCTCGGGCAGGTCGTCGGCGAGCTGGCCGCCGTTGAGCCGGCCCAGGACCGCCAGGCCGCTCTCGGACAGGACGTGGGTGACGGTGTCCAGGGTGTCGGCGACCCGGCCCAGGCCCCACACCGGGTCGACCCAGTCCTTGTCCTCGGCCTTGATGTCGGAGCCGTAGGCGAAGGCGTAGCTCTTCTTCTGGAGGTTGCGGGCCGGGATCCCGGCGTGCTCCCGCACGGCGACGGCCCAGGCGTGGCCCATGCCGGCGTTGTTGTTGGAGCCGATGAGCAGCGAGGTCTGCGGGCTCTTGGCGGCCGGCTGGGCCTCGCCGGGCGCCACGGCGGCGCGGCCGAGCCTGGCCACGGCCTTCTCGGCGGTCTTGTCGCAGGCCACGACGACGTCGGGGGCGAAGGCGTCGAGGTAGGGGCCGATCTCGGCGGCGACGTCGGCGGCGGACCAGGTGGCGGCCGGGTTGCCCAGCGCCTTGCCCCGGGCGTTGCGCGTGGTCAGGACGGCCTTGCGACCGAGCTTGCCGAGGGCGCCGGGGGCGGCGTCGAAGGACGTGCCGACCCGGAGCTCGACGACGTGCACCCCGCCGCGCGACGGATCGGGCTTCCGCTTCCCGAACGCCGGCGTGAGGAACAGGACGCTGTACCCGGCGGCGAGGAGCCGATCGGCCTCGGCGCGCGCGGCCGAGGCGGCGGCCGCCGGGGCCGCGGAGACGACGGCGGCGCGGCTGCGCGCGGCGGCGGGCTGGTCCTGCTCAGACATGGCTCGGCGGCTTTCTGGTGGAGCGGGCTGGGGCGGGCTGGGACGCCGCACCGTGGTACGGGTCGCACGGAGCAGCGCCGCCACGTTAGCCGATTCAGGTGAGGCAGGTGGGGTGGACCGCCGGTCTGCGGTCAGCCACGGGCGACGCTCTCCGCCGCCTCGGCGGGGTCCGGGCGCGAGGTCGGCACCCGGCCGCCACTTTCGCCGCCCTCATCGGCCTCGCTGTCATCGCCGTCATCGCTGCCCTCGCTGCGCGCACCACCCGGCTCCGGCCGCAGCCCGCTCACCCGCTCGTACACCTCCAGCAGCGCGGGCACCTGCCCCTCCCAGCTGTGCGCCGCCAGCATCTCGTCCGTGTAGACCGCCGCGTAGCGCTCGCGGTCGGCCGCGACCTTGCGTACCGCCCTCGCCAGGCCGTCGACGTCGTCGACCTCGAAGACCTCGCCGTTGCGCAGCCGGCGGGTCAGCTCGCCGGCCGCCTTCACGTCGCTGACCACCACCGGCAGGCGGGCGCCGATGTAGGACCAGTACTTGGTCGTGATCGTCAGTTCCTGGGTGGGGATGCGGCGGAGTGTGTCGACGCCCGCCGTCGCCGACGCGATGAAGTCGGTGAGCTCCTCGACCGGGACGTAGTCCAGCACGTGGAACTGCTCCGCCACGCCCAGCCGGGCCGCCAGCTCGGCCAGCTCCGCGACGTGCCCGGCGCGCGAGCCGACGAGGAGCGCCAGGTGCGCCTCCGGCAGCTGCGGGAGCGCGCGGACCGCGGTGTCCAGGCCGCGGATCGGCGTCACCGAGCCCGGGTACACCAGCAGCGTCGCCTCCGGCCCCAGCCCCAGCCGCCCGCGCACGCCCGGGCCCCGGCCGCCGGGCACGCTGAACGTCGCGGCCTCCGGCATGTTCCGCACCACCGTCGGCCGCACCGCGAGGCCGTGGTGCTCGACCAGCTTGTCGGCGAAGTTGTCGACGGCCGTCACCACCGCGTCGGCCATCGGGATGTACTTCGCCTCCTGAGCCGTTATCACCGGCGCCCACGTGACGTCCTCGGGACGGATGTCGCCGGCGGTGTACTCGTGCGAGTCGTAGACCACCGCGACCCGCCGCCCGGCGACCCGCGCCCGCACCGCCGCCCGCACCGCGACACCGAGCATCTCGGCGTCGTTGGCGTGCAGCACGTCCGGCATCAGCTCGTCGGCCATCCGCCCGAACGAGTCCTCGAAGTCCGCCAGCCGGGGCTGCGCCGCCCACGCCGCCGCCTCACTGCCCCGCCGCACCAACAGCCGCTCCAGCGCACTGCTCGGCCCGCCCCCGGCCGCCGCCGCGTAGTTGCGGTCGAAAGCCTGCTTGCGCACCGCGACCCAGCGCCCGCGCAGCCGCACACTCAGGACCCGAAGCCGCAACACCAAACGCGTCCCCAGCGCCTCAAGCGCACCGGCCCCGTCCGTGACCCGCCGCGCCAGCAACTCCCGATCCGCACCCAGATCCCGCTGCCGCAACCGCTGCCGCTGATGCCGCGTCCGGCTGAGCTCCGCCGAGCGGTAGGCGACCAGGCCGCGAACGCCCCGCCGATGAGGA
Organism: Catenulispora sp. GAS73; assembly: GCF_041262085.1. Classification (NCBI taxonomy): domain Bacteria; kingdom Bacillati; phylum Actinomycetota; class Actinomycetes; order Catenulisporales; family Catenulisporaceae; genus Catenulispora; species Catenulispora sp. GAS73. Next base: position 31,778 of record NZ_JBGCCM010000046.1, on the reverse strand, counting down.
TGCGAGGCGCGATATCGCGTGGCGGTCATGGTCTCGGCGGCGCGCACGACGGTCGCACCGCCCAGCGCGTACTCCTCCCGCCGCCCACTCGGCGACCGCCCGACCAGATACGTGTCCCAGCCTGCGGCGGCGGCGTACCGCGCCTCCTTCTGAACGCGCGAGTCACCCTCCACGAAGTTGCCGACCAACATGACGACGCGGGGTTTGTGGTCGCTGGGAGTCATCGTGCCATTGCATCATGGTGACGCGGGAAGGTTCGGGGACCGGCGCGCGCAACTACGGGCGAACCGAGGGGATTTCGACATGGACTCGATCATGTACGCAACCGAGCCGCTGACCACACATGAGTTCTTCGCCCTCGACGTGGACGAGAAGCTCAAGGTGGAGCTCATCGGCGGCGCACTGGCCGTGAGTCCGTCTACCAAGCCCTGGCATGGAGATGTCGCGCTTGAGCTCCGCGATGTTCTGAAGGCGGTCCTCGGTCCGCGGTTCAGGATCTACCTCGACCTCGATGTGAGGATTGATGAGGAAAACGTCCCGCGACCGGACCTCTTCGTCGTCCTGTCCCAGCCCTCCAAACGGGACCGCGTAACCGAAGCCGCCGATGTTCTGCTGGCTGTCGAAATCATGTCGCCGGGTTCGAAAGTGAACGATCGCAGAGTCAAACCATCGCTTTACCGCGAGGCCGGCATCCCGTCATGGCGCATCGAGCGCAGCGGTGACCATCTCGCTCTCATCGAAATCCCGGTCTGCGGCCAAGAACAAACCCACCTCGGCCAGGTTGTCCTGGAAGTCGCCAGCTTCGACGTCCCTATCGACCTCGACGCGATCGCCTACTACGCGTTCGAGGAATGACCTACTTCAGCTTCTTCCGCAGCCCGCGATAAGCCCGGTCCGCCTTCCGCACCGCCAGATGCAGCCCCGGCCGCTCCTCCAGCCGGTCCCGCCGCGTCAGCCCGGGCAGCGGCTCGCCGTTCGGGCCCAGCTGCGCGCGCAGGCGCTCGATCTCGGCCTCCAGCTCCCGCACCCGCTTCTTGCCGGTCGACTCCGGCCACTCCGGGTAGGCGCTGACTACGCGCCCCCGCTCGCGCGTGTACGCGGCCAGCAGCTGCGCCGCCACCACCTTGCTGTCGTGGCGCTGCGTCACCCACGTCAGACCCTCGGCGCGCAGCCGCGTGCGCTCCGCCGGGTCGCCCGCCAGCTTGCGGACCACGTCGGCCAGCGTGGCGCCGGTGGCCTCGACGATCGGCACCTCCGACACTGCCGCGCCGGGCATCGCCTCGCGCGCCCGCACCCGGTCGTGGATGTGCGCGATCGCGACCGCGCCGCTGGCCATCGCCTCGCAGGAGACGACGCCGTGGTCGCCGATGGTCAGGGAGTCGACCACCAGGTCCGCCTTGGCGAACTCCGCCTTCACCTGGTCGCGGGTCAGGCCGGACAGGGGGCGGTAGACGATCACGCCCTCGTCGTGCAGCGGCCGGAGGGCCGCGTCGACCAGGTCGGAGCCCTTCGTGGCGCGGCGGGAGGGCATGTGGACCACGACCGGGACGGCCGGTTCGGCGCCGCGCGGGGTGTGCCAGGCCGCGACGTCCAGGGCCAGCGGCACCAGCTCGGCGTCCGGGACGTAGTCCGGCAGGCCCGCGGTGGAGACGAACATCGCGTCGCAGAAGCGGCGGGCCACCGAGACGCGGGCCAAGATGGCGTCCTCGTCGACGACCGCGCCGGCCAGGTAGGAGTCCGGCTCCCGCTCGGCGTGCACCGACGGCAGCCGCACGTCCGAGCCGTGCCAGTGCATGTAAACCCGCTTGCCGAGCGAGCGCAGGAGCGGCAGGTCCCACAGTTCGGGCAGCACCGGCTCCTTGGCGTCCAGCAGCCCGCGGCCGTACTGCAGGTGGAACACGTCGAAGCCGCGCACCGCCTCGTCCAGCGCCTGCCACCGGTACATCGGATCGGCCAGGAGCCGGTCCTGGTCCCACTCGCGGTCCGGCCTCAGGCCGAACGCCGGCTCGCCGAACGACCACACCTGCGCGTCCACGCCTTGCGCACGCAGCGCCTTGGCCCACTCGGACGGCTGGCCGGCGATGTCCCTGGGGGCGTACAGGACGCGGAGCTTCGACACGGACCGACCCTACTGCGCGGGGTCGGTCCGGAACCACTTGCCCTCACTCGCCTCGCGGGGTCAGCCGTTCGTAGATCCCGCGCAGCACCTCGGAATCGGCCTCCCAGCTCAACGCCGGGGCCGCCGCGCGCACGTTGACCGCGTAGGTCGCGTAGTTGTCCGCGACCTCCTGCAGCGCGGCGGCGAGCGAGGCCGCGTCGCCCGGCGTGTACAGCGCCCCGAGCTTGTGCTCCTCGACCACGCGCCGCAGTTCCTGCACGTCCGTGCCGACCACCGGGACCCCGGCGCGCACGGCGTGGAACAGCTTGTTCGGCATGGCCAGCCGGTGGTTCAGCCACTTGTCCGAGTGCGTGACCAGCGAGATGCCCAGCTCCCGCAGCAGCGCGTCCACCTCGTCCACCGGACGCGCGCCGACCACCTCGGCGGCCTTGGAGTCGTAAGAGCCCAGATACGTGTCGTCGGCCGGCCCGGCGATGACGATCCGCAGCGGCTTCACCAGCTCCGACGCCCCGGCGATGGCCTCCAGCTCGCGGAACGGCGCGATCCGGCCCGCGTATACGGCCCCTGACACCGCCTTCGGCGGGTCCACCGGGCCGCCCTCGGGCATCGGGAACGTGTTGCGGACGACCTCGACGTGCCGCCAGCCGTAAGCCTCGTGCAGCGCGTCGGCCACGCCCTGCCCGACGGTGATCACCGTGGCGGCCCGCGCGCCCCACGCCTGTTCCTGCTTGGCTTCCCGGCGCTTCTGCAACGGCGTCGGGCGGCCGACGCGCGGCCGGCCCTGCCAGAGCTCGTGCGTGTCGTAGACGAGCGGCACGCGGTGTTCCTGCGCCAGCTCCACACCGAGCGGCAGGGCGTTGAAATCGTGCGCGTGCACGACGTCGAACTCCTGCCCGGCGGCCAGCTGCCGGGCGTTGGCGCGCCACGCGGCGAACGCCGAGTTCCGGTGCTGTGGCAGCAGGAGCCAGCGCGCGGCCCGCAGGTGCGGCGGCAGCTTGCGGCGCGCGCCGAGCGATTCGGCGCCCTCCTTGCGGAACGCCGACCCGGCGCCGACGCTGGCCACCGTGACGCCCGCCGGCGGCTCGTAGCCGGTCGAGACGTCCTTGCCGATCACGTGGACCGCGTGGCCGGCGCCGGCCAGCGCCGCGGCCTCGCGCATCACCCGGGTGTCGGTCGCGACGTTGGAGATGACGAGCATCAGGATGCGCATGCGCGGCTACTTCTTAGGGGTCTTGGAGGATTTGCCGGTGGCCTTGGCCAGCCGCGCGGGAGAGGTGAGGAAGCCGTAGCCCCAGGAGCCGTGCATGGTGGCCAGCACCAGCGGCAGCCGGGCGCGGACGCCCGCCGGCAGGCCGCGGGATTCGTAGAGCGCGCCGGCGGTCAGCGCGCCGAAGTAGCCGGCGGGGATCACGAAGCCGAGCGCGGCTATCCCGGGGCCGCCGGTGACGGCGGCCAGCCCGACGACCGTCCCGGTCGCGACGGCCAGCAGCGCCCCGGGCGGCGCGAGGTAGCGCAGGTTGGCGGTGCCGGCGTGGGTGCGCATCACGACGCGGCGCCAGCGGCCGTACTCCTTGTACTGCTTCGCCAGAGCCTTCAGGTTCGGGCGCGGCCGGTAGGTCACCGACAGGCTCGGGTCGAACCAGATCAGCCGGCCGGACTCGCGGATCCGGTGGTTCAGCTCCCAGTCCTGCGCCCGGGTGAAGTGCTCGTCGTAGCCGCCGAGCTCGTCGAGCACGTCGCGCCGGAAGACCCCGAGGTAGACGGTGTCCGACGGGCCGCTCTGGCCGCCGGTGTGGTTGGGGGCGTTGCCGACGCCCAGCTTGCTGGTCATGGCGCGGGCCACGGCCTGCTCGAAGACGGTGACGCCCTCGGCGCGCATGACGCCGCCGACGTTGGCCGCGCCGGTCTCTTCGAGCAGCCGCACCGCGGTCTGGATGTAGCCGGGGACGAGCTCGCCGTGGCCGTCGACGCGGACCACGATGTCGTGCTTGACCTCGGCCAGGGCCGCGTTCAGGGCGGCCGGGGTGCGGCCGGTGGGGTTCGGCACGCTGCGCACGCGGGGATCGGCGGCCGACAGTTCGTCGGCGACCTCCTGGGTGCGGTCCGTGCTCGGGCCGATCGCCAGGATCAGCTCCAGTTCGCCGGGGTAGCCCTGGGCCAGGACACCGTTGACGGCGAACGCGAGGTGGCGCTCCTCGTTGAGGACCGGCATGATCACCGATACCGGGGGCCAGGCGGTCCTGGTCTCCTCAACGGATGCCGCGGTGGGTGCGGAGGGTTCTGAGACGTTCATCGTCGGTCAGATTACCGGCCTACTCTGAACCCTCGGGGCAGATGCACGGACTGCGACCATCCGGTGACCGAACAGATCTTCAGTCGACGGCATGTCCGGCTGCCCGCAACGCCGCGACCGCCCGTTCGGTGTCGGATTCGGGCACCAGCACCAGATCGGCGTGGAACGTGGAGGCGACGAACACCGGCACCGCTGCCGCCGCCAGCGGCTCCAGCAGCGCGGCGAGCATGCCCGGCAGGTTCAGGCCGTGCGCCGTGTCGCCGCCGTAGAGGGCGCGCCACAGCTCGGCGTCCGCGCTCTCGTGCTCGACGACCTCGCGGACCACGGTCAGCCCTTCGGGGGCGCGGACCTGCGCGATCCAGCCGCTCGGCGGCGCGACGGCGGCCGGCAGGTGCTCGACCGTGAAACGCCCGGGGACCAGGCGCAGGCGCTGGGTGCGCTCGCTGGCGGCGCTCACCGGCCGGCCTCCGGGCTGCTCGCGCGGCCATTCGCCGGGCCGTTCGCCGGGCCGTTCGCTGCGGACAGCGCGGCGTCCTCGGCACCCCGCACGGCTCGGTCCCGTCCCGCCTGGTCCCGCGCGGCCTGAATGGCGCGCCGGCGGGCCAGCCGGTGGCTGCGGCGGATCTCCGCCTCGCCGTGCCGGCGCCGGTCCAGATCGGTCTCCAGCACCAGCGGCGGCACCGAGCGCGGCTGGCCCTTGTCGTCGACGGCGACGAACACCAGGTAGGCGCTGGCCACGTGGCGCGGCGCGGTGCCGGCCTCGTTCCACGGCTCGGCCATCACCCGCACGCCGACCTCCATCGAGGTGGCGCCGACCCAGTTCACCTGCGCGTAGGCGTGGACCAGGTCGCCGACCCGGACCGGGTTCAGGAACTGCATCTCGTCCATCGCGGCGGTGACCGCCGGTCCGCCGGAGTGCCGCCCGGCCACGGCCCCGGCGACGTCGTCGACGAACTTCATGACCACGCCGCCGTGCACGGTGCCCAGGAGGTTCACCTCGGTGGGCCCCATGATGTGGGACAGCATGGTGCGCGAAGCGGCGGTGGTACGGGGTGCGGGCTCGGAGGTGCTGCGCGAGGCGTCATCGGTCACCCCATCAGCGTAGATCGTCCCGGGACGTGCCTCGATCCGGGCATCGGTCCCGATGCGCCGGAGACGATAGCGCCGGTGAGACCCGGGTAAGGGGGCTATCCACGCCGCCCTCTCCGGGACAAAATCGCAGGGAGCGGATACTAGACAGGGGGCGTCCGACATGACACAGAACATCTCCGCGAGACGCGGGGCGAAGATAGCGGTTTTCCCGGCACTGGTGCTCTTGATCCTCGTCGCCGCCTTCGACAACCAGTGGACCCGCCACTGGCGCGACGGCAGGTCGGCCGAGGGCGGCAACGCGATGCACAGCTGGAGCGCCGGTCCGGTCAGGGGGTTGAGTGCGCTGGCGTGGCGGGCGACCAAGGAGACCGGCGAGCCGGCCCGCGTCTTCTTCGGGATGATGGCCGAGCCGGTGATCGCGGTCGTCCTGACCTTCCTGCTGCTGATGGTGGTCTGCCGCGGTGTGGCCGCACGGCGCGGACGCTGGACCGTGTTCCTCGGCTCGTGGTTCGTCACCGGCGTGGCCGCGGCGATCGCGTTGATCGCCGGCTCGGCCATCGCCGGCATCGGCATCGCCAACGGCCTGACCGACGGCGGGAACACGCAGTTCGGGCGCGGGGACATCTACTACACGCTGATCGCGATGGGCCTGGGGTTCGGGTTGTTCGCGGGCTGGCTGGTCGGGTTCGTCGCGGTGCTGGTGTACGGGTCGACGGAGCTCTCGGAGCCGTTGAGCACGACCCAGGAGTACGAGGCACCCTCGTACGCCGACTACACGTCGTCGGCCATGTCCTCGGCGGCGCCGTCGTCCGGAGCGGGGTCGAGCGAGGACTACTCGTTCACGCCGACGTCGCCGTATTCCTCGGGTCCCCCGGCTCCCGCCGGCGGAAGCGGGAGCGGGAGCGGGGGCTACGGCGGCTACGAGTCGGAGCCGACGAGCGCCACGACCGAGCTCACGCCGCCGCACGAGAGCGACCCGTACGGCGGCGCGCGGCCTTACTGAGCGCCCTGATCGCTCTGATCGCTCAGTCCTCGGCCGGGCCGTAGACGACGTGCAGCGTGCCGGACTTGAAGACGTCGCACTTGATCAGCCGCAGCTTGATCGGCTCCTCCAGGTCGTCCGGCCACACCCGGAGGCCCTGGCCGAGGGCGATCGGGTGGATGAACAGGTGCAGCTCGTCCAGCAGTCCGGCACCGAGCAGCTGCCGCACCACCGAGACCGATCCGGACACCGCGACCGGGCCGCCCTCGCCGGCCTTGAGCTCGCGGACGAAATCGAGCAGGTCGCCTTCCACCTGCTCGGAGTTGCGCCAGGTGAACTCCAGCTTCTCGTGCGAGACGACGATCTTGCGCGCGTCGCCGAGAAGCTTGGCGAACTCCAGGTCCTGGCCGGCTTCCTCGCGGGCCGGCCAGGCGGCGGCGAAACCGTCGTAGGTCGTGCGGCCGAACAGCAAGGTGTCGGTGAGCTGCTCCGTCACAGCGGCGCCGAGCTCGTCGCTGAAGTACGGGAAGTGCCAGTTCTGGGGCTCGGCCACGACGCCGTCGGCGGCGGAGAAGAAGCCCGCGGTGATGGTGCGCATGGTGTGACTCCTAAGAGGTCCTCGGTGCCTTCGGCGGGCTCCGTGTCGGTCGCTTCGTAGGGTCAGACGGAGGCGCCGTGCCGAACTCATCGCCCTGAGCGAAGATTTTCTCGCCGCATCGATGAATCGGCGCGCCCTCGCGGGTCTGTAGTGGCGTGGGACGCATTGAGCGGTACGACGTGTCGACGATCGAGCAGCCGACCAGAGCGGACCTGGAGCGGCTGGCCCGGCGGCGGCTCGACGCCCGGCGGCGGGGATGCGAGCTGGTGCTCACCGGGGTCGGCGAGCGGCTGCGGCTGCTGCTGGCGCTGACCGGGCTGGACGAGGTGTTCGTGATCGTCGGCGCGGGGCCGCCGGATGAAGTGGTGGAGCTTGTCGAGCCTGAGGGGTAGCTCAGGCCGGCGTGCCGTCGGCCTGGAGCCGCGCGGGCACGCCGAACAGCGGGAACAGCCGGTCGGTGTCCAGGTAGTTGCCGATACCGGCCAGCCGCCCGTCCCGGATCTCCAGGATCATGATCGCCCACGGCGTGAACCCGGCGCCGTCCTCGGCCGGACGGTACTGCGCGAACGCCGGCGACCCGTTGGCCTCCACGGCCAGCAGCCGCGAGCCGCGGCAGCCGCCCCCGGCGCCGTTCCACCAGGCCCGCAGCTCGTCGATCCCCTGAAGCCACAGCTGGTAGGGCGGCATGTTGAGCGAGACGTCGGCGCGCAGCAGCGCGGTCAGGCCGTCGATGTCGAAGGCCTCGAAGGCCTTGACGTACTTGCCCAGGAACTCGCGCTGCTCCTCGTCCAGCGGCTTGGCGGTGTCCCCGCCGGCGGCGCCGTCCTCGGCCAGCGTGGCACGGGCCCGCTGCAACGCGCTGTTCACCGAGGCCACCGACGAATCCAGCAGTTCGGCGGTCTCCGCCGCCGACCACGCCAGCACCTCGCGCAGGATCAGCACGGCCCGCTGGCGCGGCGCGAGCTTCTGCAGCGCGGCGACGAACGCCAGCCGGATGCTCTCCCGCCCGACGGCCACCTCGGCGGGATCCCCGGCGAGCACCCGCTCGTCCGGAATCGGCCCCACCCAGATGTTCTCCTCCAGCTGCGCCAGATTCGGCGCGGTCGCCGATCCGGGCGAGAACAGGTCCATCGGCCGGGCCCGGCGCTGCGCCGCCGGCGCCATGTCCAGGCACACGTTCGTCGCGATCCGGTACAGCCAGGTCCGCAGCTGGGACCGGCCCTGGAACCCCTCGAACTTGGACCAGGCGCGCAGCAGCGTCTCCTGCACCGCGTCCTCCGCCTCGAAGGCGGAGCCCAGCATGCGGTAGCAGTAGGCGGTCAGCTCGCGGCGGAAGGGTTCGAGCTGGTCGGCGACGGCGTCGCGGTCGATGGTCGTGGACACGTTTTTCACCATAGCCCCGGGTTCTGACAGATGGGGTGGTGCTCGGAGAATCCGGGATGGCGGAACGCGCTGATCACAGGCCCGGGGGCGCCGCTATCACGCCTCGTCGAGCAGCCCCGCGTCCCGTCCCACCAAGGCCGCCTGCACCCGGTTCGCCACGCCGAGCTTCGCCATCACCCGCGACACGTGCGCCTTCACCGTCGCCTCGCTCAGGTACAGGTTCTTGCCGATCTGCGCGTTCGACAGCCCGCGCGCCACCTCGGCGAGCACGTCCCGCTCGCGCGGCGTCAGCTCCGCCAGCAGCTTCACGGCCTGGTCGGCGCGGTCCGCGACGCGCAGCCCGGTGTAGTGGTCCAGCAGCCGCTTGGTCACCGGCGGCGAGAGCATCGCGTCGCCGCGGGCCACCACGCGCATCGCCGAGATCAGGTCGCGCGGCGGGGTGTCCTTGAGCAGGAAGCCGGTGGCACCCAGGCGCAGCGCCTCGAAGATGTACGCGTCCAGGTCGAACGTGGTGAGCATGACCACCGGCGGCGGGTCAGGGGTGGCCTGCACGCGGCGCAGCGCCTCCAGGCCGTCCACGCGGGGCATGCGGACGTCCATCAGGACCACGTCCGGGCGGTGCGCCGCCAGGGCGTCGACGACCAGCGAGCCGTCCTCGGCCTCGGCGACCACCCGCAGGTCCTCGGCGGACTCCAGGATGGTGCGCAGGCCGGCGCGGACCAGGCTCTCGTCGTCGACGAGCAGGATGCGGATCATGCGGCGGGCTCCGGGGAGGGGATCAGACGGGGGGCGTCCGGGTCGGCGGTGTGGCCGGCGCGGTCCAACTCATCATCGGTCAGGCCGGCCGTTCCGGCCGAGGGCCCGGTGCCGCACTCGCGGCCCCCCGGGGTGACGATGACACCGTAGTCCGCCTCGTCCTTCTTCGCGTCGGCCTGCGGCCACGGCAGCCAGGCCAGCACCAGGAAGCCGCCGCGGAGCGTCGGGCCGGCCTCGAACGAGCCGCCGGCGACCTCCACACGCTCGCGCAGCCCCGCCAGGCCCGAGCCGGCGCCGGGCAGCGAGGTGCCCACGACGCGCGGCGCCTGGTTCTCCACCCGCACCTCCAGGCCGATGTCGGGCGCGCCGGACAGCCGGACCGTGGTGGCGGCCGAGGCGGCGTGCTTGTGGATGTTGGTCAGCGCCTCCTGGACCACCCGGTAGGCGGCGCGGCCCACCGCCTCCGGCACCGGGGCGTCCAGGCTCAGGCTGCTGTTCGGCACCAGCCGCACCGAGACGCCGGCCGCGGCCGAGCGCTCGACCAGCTCGGCGATGTCCGCGAAGCGCGGCTGCGGGGCCAGCGGGGCCGAGGTGTCGCCGCTGGCCAGCACGCCGAGCACGTCGCGCAGGTCCTCCAGCGCGGAGCGCGCGGTCTCCCGGATCAGGCCGGCGGTCTGGCGGGCCGCGGCGGGCTCGGGGCGCTCGGTGATCTCCAGTCCGCCGGCGTGCAGCGCGATCAGCGAGATGCGGTGCGCCAGGACGTCGTGCATCTCGCGCGCGATCCGGGTCCGCTCGGCCAGCCGGGCGGCCTCGGCCCGGACCTCCTGCTCGGCCTCGGCACGCTCGGCGCGCTCCTGCAGGCCCACCAGCCGGTCGTGGCGGGCGCCGAAGTAGGCGCCGAACAGCACCAGGACCAGCACCCACAACACGTTCACCAGCACGTCGGTGAAGGTCAGGTCGCCGTGGTTCTCGATGGCGGTCTGGGTCAGGTAGGCGGCGCCGCCGAGCGCGGTCAGGCCCCACATCACCCGGTCGCGGCGCTTCACCGCCAGCGCGAACAGCATCATCGCCAGCGGGACCGACACCTGGCCCAGCACGGCCAGGAGCATGGTCAGCACGGTGACGCGCTCGGTGCGGGATCGGCGCCACCACAGCGCGACGGTGCCGACCAGCGCCAGGCCGCCCTGCAGGGCCGCCATCGGAAGGTCGTGCTTGTCGACGCCGTCCGTGTACAGGTCCGTGAGGCCCTCCAGCAGGGCCAACGCCATGACCGCGATGTCGCGGGCGCGCGGGAGCCAGGCCGGGGATTTCACCCCTTCAGCGTAGGTCGGGTGCGGAACGGCGCACGTCCGACTTTCGTAGGGGAACCATGGGGAACGAAGGCATCATGACCGCGGACCCGGCCGGCGTGCGTGGTTCCGGCGGCGCGGCGTGATCATTCTCACCTGAACGCCGGAAGCCTCTGATCCTCAGCACCCGCACGGAGGGAGTGATCCACCTGTTGATCGACTGGAAAGAGTTCACCGAGACGACGCGCGACCGACAGTGGGCGGCGGATATAAAAGCCTGGCTGGCTTCCGATCCGAGGGACACCGCTGCGAAGGACACCGCCGATGGCGACTGAGGAAGGCGCGGCGGTGTCGATCGACGACATCGCCTACGACGCGCTGCTGGAGTGGATCGCCGACGAGGTCGCGCCGTTCGTCGGCCAGGGCCGCGTCGCGGACTACATCCCGGCGCTGGCCCAGGTGCCGCCGGACCGGTTCGGGATGGCGCTGGCCACGGTCGACGGGCACCTGTACGGCGTGGGCGACTTCCGCGAGCGCTTCTCGCTGCAGAGCATCTCGAAGGTGTTCACGTTGGCGCTGGTCATGGCTGGCGACGCCGGGGCGCTGCGCGGCCGGGTCGGGGTGGAGCCGTCCGGCAACGCGTTCAACTCGCTGATCCAGCTGGAACTGGAACGCGGGATCCCGCGCAATCCGTTCATCAACGCCGGGGCCCTGGTCGTCACCGACATCCTGCAGACCCAGACCGGCGACGCGGCCGGCGCGGTCCTGGACTTCCTGCGCACCGAATCCGACGACCACACCGTCACGATCGACGGCGTGGTCGCGGCTTCCGAGGCCGAGCACGGCGACCTGAACCTGGCACTGGCGCACTACATGGCCTCGTACGGGAACATCGAGAACCCGGTCGGTCTCACCGCCGAGCACTACTTCCGGCACTGCTCGATCTCGATGAACTGCGCCGAGACCGCCATGGCCGCGCTGTTCCTGGCCCGGCACGGCGTGCGCGCCGACGGCACCCGGCTGCTGCCGGTGCTCGGCGCCAAGCGCGTCAATGCCCTGATGATGACCTGCGGCGCGTACGACGCCGCGGGCGACTTCGCCTTCCGCGTCGGACTCCCCGGCAAGAGCGGCGTCGGCGGCGGGATCGTCGCGGTGGTGCCGGGGCGCGCCGCGCTGTGCGTGTGGTCGCCGGCGCTGGACCCGCACGGGAACTCGGTGGCGGGGGTGGAGGCTTTGGACCGGTTCAGTGCGGCGACCGGGTGGTCGGTGTTCTAGGCGTTCCAGGTGTTCTAGGCGTTCCAGGAGAAGAACATCCGCAGCGGTGCCACCGGATCCGCGAAGACCCGGCGGCGCCGCCGCTTCACTGTCGAGAACGCCGGCCCGGCTACCCGAACCGCCCGTTCACGTAGTCCGAAGTCCGCTCGTCCCGCGGGTCCTCGAACAGCTGCCGCGTCGGCCCCGCCTCCACGATCCGCCCCGGGGTGTCGTGCGTGGCCAGGAAGAACGCGCAGTTCTGCGACACCCGCGCGGCCTGCTGCATGTTGTGCGTGACGATCACGATCGTCAGGCGCCCGCGCAGGTCGGCGATGGTCTCCTCGACCCGGCGGGTGGAGGTCGGGTCCAGCGCGGAGCAGGGCTCGTCCATCAGCAGGACGTCCGGCTCCACGGCCAGCGAGCGCGCGATGCACAGCCGCTGCTGCTGGCCGCCGGACAGCGCACCGCCGGGCGAGCGCAGCCGGTTGCGCACCTCGGTCCAGAGCCCGGCCTGCGTCAGGCTGGTCTCGACCAACTCGTCGCGCCGCGCCTTGGTGGCCTTGATGCCGGCCAGTTTCAGGCCGCTGACCACGTTGTCGTAGATGGACATCGCCGGGAACGGGTTCGGGCGCTGGAACACCATGCCGACCCGGGCCCGGACGTCGGCCGGACGGCGCCCCGGCGCGTAGATGTCGTCGCCGGCCAGCAGCACCTGCCCGGCCAGCTGCGCCGACTTCACCATCTCGTGCATGCGGTTCAGGATCCGCAGATACGTCGACTTCCCGCAGCCGGACGGCCCGATGAGCGCCGTCACCTCGCCGGGCTCCATGGTCAGCGACACCCGCTCCAGGACCTTGTGGTCGCCGAACCAGGCGGACAGGTCGCGGGTCTCCAGGCCGACCAGCCGGCCCGGGCGCCCGGGGCCGTGGTCCGGGCTCGCGCGGGGGCCGTCCGGATCGCCCGGGACGGCCGGCAACTGCTCGGTCGGAGCGTCCGCGGTCGAGGCCGTCGCCACCCCGCCGTACTCGTCTATCTCGGTCATCGTGGTCCCAGATTCAGTAGAGGTTCGGCAGCAAGACGGTGGCGTTCTCGTACACGCACCACAGCAACGCGGCCAGCACCGGCGCCATGGACAGGTACGCGGCGCGGCGGTTCCACAGCACCGCGAGCGCCACCGTCGCCACCACCGCGAACGCCAGCGCCAGCGCCCACAGCTGCAGGGCCGGCCAGGCGTCGGTGTCGGAGGCCAGCGGCTTGTCCAGGTCGGTGCGGGCCCCGGTCTGCCCGGAGCCGGCGCCGGCCTGGCCGTCCAGCCGCGCGCCGACGTAGATCGCGTGTGTCGGGATCCACGTCGAGTCCCCGGTGGCCAGCACCAGCCGGTCGGGGAAGGCGTCGACGACCGGCTTGCTCCCCTGCCCGAAGGCGTTGACGGTGTAGGTGTAGGACCCCTCGCCGGTGGTGATGTTGATCTTGTCGCCGATCCGCAGCCGCGGCAGCCCGGCGAACGGCGCGCCGAACGTCGCCCGCCGCCCCATCAGCACGCTGACACCGGGCTGGCCGGGCAGCACCGTGTACCGCACGTGCCCCGGCCCGCGCGCCAGATCGGCGCCGGTGGTGCCCTCGACGACGACCGTCTGGTGCAGCCCGAGGCGGGGGATGTCGAGGATCATCAGCGGGGCGCCGTCGGGTGCGGGGGCGACCGGGGCGGTGGCCGTGGCGAGCTGTTGGGCCAGCGCCCGGTACATGGCCGCCTGACTGTGCTGCTCCTGGAGCCCGGACAAGCCGAACGCGTAGACGGCCCACCCGAGCAGGAGCACCGCCAGCAGGCTCGCGGAGGTGGACACCATCCGCACGATGCGCAGCCCCCGGCCCTCGCGCAGCGCGGCGCGGAGCGCGGCCGGGGAGGGCTGCGGGACCGTCGCAGCGGGCTGCGGTTCGGCCCCGGAGCCCGCCTCGGGCACGGCTTCGGACTCGGTCTCCGGGTCTGGCGGCACGATCGGCTCGGCGGTGGATTCCACAGCGGTCTCCGCGGTGGGCGCGGTCATCTGCCAGGCTCCTTCGCCTCGCCGGCGGACACCGGTCCGCCGCACGGGATCACCACGCTCATGAGCCCTGCCCCCTCCCGATAGCCGCGAGCTTGCGACGCCGCACCAGGAAGCTGCCGAGCACCGGCGGCACGATCACCACCGCGAGCAGTTCCAGGGAGGTGAGCCCGGCCATCAGCTTCGGATCGCGGTGCTGCGGCACGTCGGCGACGACCGCCGCGGCCCCGCCGACGGACCCTCCGCTGTCACCGCCGGCGCTCCCGGAGCTGTCCGTGGGAAGCCCGGTCAGCGGGTCGACCCCGCCGGTCGTGCCACCGGTGGTCCCGCCGGTCGTGGTGCCGCCGGTCGTGCCGCCGGTGGCCCCGCCGTTGGAGCCGGACGACCCGCCGCTGGTACCGCCGGACGTGCCGCCCGAGGTGCCGCCGGTCTTCCCGCCCTTCTTGCCCCCGGTGCCGCCGGAGGTCCCGGTCGAACCGCCGGTGCCACCGCCGGAACCACCGCCGACCGTGCAGTTCAGCGGCGTTCCGGCCTTGTCACAGGGACTCGGCTGCGGGGCGTCGGTCAGCACCGTGAGCTGGCCGGCGGAGTTGAAGGTCGGGTTCGCGCAGTTGGCCAGGGTGTTGGGATCCACCCCGGACTGCTGTCCGGGGATGTGCGAGACCTGCAGCATCCCGCCTCGCACCAGGTTGCGCGGGATCGGCGAGTAGCCGAGGTGGTCGGCCTCGGCCTGGCCGGCACACAGGATGTAGGTGATGTATTTGGACAGCGCGGCGCCGTGATCGTCCGTGACCCGCGGCACCGGGGGCAGCGACCCGGTGTCCCTGGGCGCGATGATGTAGCTGTAGCTGGAGATCGGGTACGAGCGCGGGTCGGTCATCGTGTAGACGCCGTCGAGGTTCTGCTGCAGGTAGTTCGGGTCGGTCGGCGGCGTGCTGTCGTCCACGCCGCGGATCTTGGCCGCGGTCAGCGCGATCGCGACGTTCGACGCGGTCGGGATCGCGTAGAACCCGGCGGGGTTCAGCACCTTGACGACCGGCCAGTTGACCGCCTTGGCGTAGGCGTACTCGTCGTAGCCGATCCCGCCCTCGCCCTGCTGGCCCTCGATGAAGTTGGCCACCACGTCCGAGCCGTTCTCCGCGTGCATGTTGCTGACCGCCGGGGTCGGGAAGAACTCCGTGTAGTCGCCGCAGGAGACACCGTTGATCGAGGTGCAGTAGGCATCCCACTGCGCCTTGTGCGTGTGCTCCATGTAGCGGGTCCACTGCGCGGTCGCACCGGAACCGTCGGCGCGCACGATCGGGGTGATCGGCTCGTGCGGCAGGGTGCCGGGGTAGTCGGCCTTGATCCGCGGGTCGTCCCACATGGTGATCTGGTTGGTGAAGATGTCGACCAGCACGTCGGGCGACAGGCGCAGGTCCCTGATCTGCTTGCCGCCGACCTTCAGGTTGTACATGAACGTCGTGCCGCCGGCCGTCACCGGGACATAGGAGAAGCGGTAGGTCGGGTTCTCGATGTTGCCCTCGTTGGCCTGGTTGCCCTGGCCCACGCCCTGGTCGACCGAGGACCGGAACGGCACGTCGGAGGCCGTGAAGTCGTCCAGGCCGTTCTCCCAGTCCTGCCGGCCGGCCGCGGAGCCGTCGGTCTTGAGGTTGATCTGGTTGCCCTGCGGGATGAGGTCGCGGCGCCACTGGTCCAGCGCCGGGCCGCTCCAGGACGAACCGGAACCGGCCAGGGCGGTGGCGGCGTGCACCGGCACGGCCGGCGTGAGGGCGGCGGCCAGGGCCACGGCCGCGGCCAGCGCGGCCGCGAGCCGGGCCGGCGTTCGGCGGCTTGTCAGGGTTCGGACCATGGTCACGAGGCAGGCTCCGGATTCAGGTGGGCCACCGCCGCGGCGCCCGGGATCGGGACGGGGCGCGGGGGCGGGACGAGGGAGGCGGCGGGGGTCTGCGCCGCGCGGACGCGGTCACGGGCCATCTGCCGCCGGCGGCGGCGCGAGAGCTCACCGGGGCGCCGCCCGCCGATGATCCGCGCGGTGATGAACAGGATCATGACGACGGCCATCAGCGTCAGAGCGGCGCCGAAGGCACGGATCTTCATGACGTCCTGGGGATAGCGGACGTAGTTCCAGACGTAGAGCGGCAGGCTGATCTGCTGTCCGCTGAAGGGGTTCGCGTTCATCCCGGAGGTGAACCCCGCGGTGAGCAGGACCGGCGAGGTCTCCCCCACCGCCCGGGCCATACCGAGCAGGACCGCCGTGGTCAGACCGGACCGCGCGGTGGGCAGCACCACGTTCCACACCGTGCGCCACTGACTCGCGCCGAGCGCGTAGGAGGCCTCGCGCAGAGTGTTGGGCACGACCCGGATCACCACCTCGGAGGCGCGGGTGACGATCGGCATCATCATCACGGTCAGCGCCAGCGACGCCGCGAAGCCGCTGCGGTCGTAGCCCAGGGTCAGGATCACCGAGCCGAGCACGAACAGGCCGGCGACGATCGAGGGCAACGCCGTCATCGCCTCGACCACGGTGCGCACCGGCCGGGCCAGCCGGCCTCCCACCTCGGACATGAACACCGCCGCGGAGATGCCCAGCGGCACCGCGAACAGCGTCGCCAGCCCCAGTTGCTCCAGCGAACCGACGATCGCGTGCAGGACCCCGCCGGAGGACAGCGGGTCCAGCGGACCGGTGCTCTCCATGTCGTGCGTCAGGAAGTTGCCGTGGACGATCACCTTCTCCCCGCGCCAGGCCACGTAGGCGACCTGGTCGGCGAGCACCACCAGGATGAGGATCCCGGCCCCGGTGAACATGGCCGTGGCGATCTTCTCGCGCACGTGCCGGGCTTCCCACTGGGTGCGCGCGATGCCCCAGTACATGACCAGGTACACCGCGTACCAGCACAGCCAGAAGCCCGGTGCGCCGGACCAGGGCATGATCCGCTCGTAGACCAGCCAGACCAGTCCGAGCGCACCGACGGCGGCCCCGGCCAGGGTCGCGAAGTCCGCGGCCGTCATCGCGCCGGGACGCACCCGCACCTGTCCGGTGTCGTCGAGATAGGCGGCGCCGGGACCGGGGCCGCCGGGAACAGCCGGCCCGCCGACGGCCGGCGCGGCGGAACTCACAGTCGTCATCGCGGCGTCAGGCCCCTCACTCATTGGTCGCGGCTCCGGAGCGCGAACGGGAGATGATCGCGGAAGCGACCATGTTGATCAGCAAGGTGATCGTGAACAGCACCAGGCCGGCGGCCATCAGCGCCGACAGCGCGAGCTTGTCGGACTCGCCGTAGCGCAGCGCGATCAGCGAGGAGATGGAGTTGGCGCCGGCCTGCAGCGGGTGGTCGCTGATCGCGAACACCGGCGAGATGATCAGCGCGACCGCGATGGTCTCGCCCATCGCCCGGCCGAACCCGAGCATCACCGCGCCGATCACGCCGCCCTTGCCGAACGGCAGCACGACGGTCCGCACCATGCCCCAGCGCGTGGCGCCGAGCGCGTAGGCACCCTCCCGCTCCCCGGTCGGGGCCTGCGAGAACACCTCGCGGGACAGCGAGCAGACGATCGGGATCACCATCAGCGACACCACGACGCCGGCGATGAACGCCGACTGCGTGTACGAGGCGGCGATCTCGCCGTTGCGCACCTTGAGGAACGGGAGCACCCCGCCGAGGTGCGTGGACAGCCACCGCTCGGAGCCGATGATCCGCGGGGTGAGGAAGAACAGGCCCCACAGGCCGTAGACGATGCTCGGCACCGCCGCCATCAGGTCGACGAGCGAGATCAGCGTTCGGCGCAGCCCGGAGGGCGCGTACTCGGAGATGAAGACGGCCGCGGACAGCGCCACCGGCACCGCGATCAGCAGCGCGACGACCGCGATGATGATCCCGTCCGGGAGGACCGCGCCGATGCCGAAGCGGTGCGTGGCCGTCTGCCACCGCTGCTCGGTCAGGAACGACCAGCCGGTCGCGTGCAGCGCCTGCGCGCCCCGGGTGATCAGGAAAAGGGCGATCAGCCCCATGATGGCGAAGACCGACAGCCCGGCGGCGCGGAAGACGAGGCGGAAGATCCGGTCACCCCGCGACACCCCGGCGATGATGTGGATCGGCCGGTCGTCGGCCGGGGCGGGCCCCGCCCCCGGGCCGGAGCCCGGCGGCGGCGTCCCGAACAGGTCGTCGGCGAGCGCGGCGCCGGCGTCCACGGTGCTCACACCCCTCACCGCCCGAAGCGGCGCGCGGGCCGCTTCCAGACCGACCGGATCCGGGCGCCGACGGTGCCCGAGGACGCCATCAGGGCGATGGGACCGGCGGCGACCAGGACCAGGCCGATGATCAGCAGGATCGGCAGGATCAGCCGCCCGACGCCCGCGGTGTCGGCGCTGGCGCTGCCCACGGCGGCTGCGGCGGCGGTCGAGCCGCTGATGCTGTGCGCGGGGCCGCTGCTGCCGGTGGCGGCCGCGGCGCCCTTGGAGGAAGAGGAGCCGGTCAGCCCGTTCCCGCCGTTGTCCCCGGAGCCGAGCGTGCTGGTCAGGTAGGACACCGACGCCGTGCCGTTGTTCGAGACCGTGACCGGGGTGACCGCGACGTTGCCCGACGTGGACGCGGGGCCGGTGGCGCTCACCGTGGCGGTCGGGCCGCCCGGATTGCCGGCCGCTCGGACCTTGGCGATCGCGGCGCCGGCCTGCGCGGCCTGCGCGGGGGTGTCGCCGACGTAGCCGGGGGCGAGCTCGCCGGGCTGGTTGCCGGGAAGCTGACCGCTGCGGCTGTCCGTGGCCGCGGACAGGAAGTCGGCGACGTTCCCGGCCAAGGCCTGCGTGACCTTCCCGGTCGGGGCCATCGCGTAGGTCGGGACGGTCAGCGGATAGGCGTTGGCGTCACCGGCGTAGCCGGTGTGCGACGAGCCCCAGGGCAGTGACTGGGTGCCGGTCTTGGGGTCGGTCGTGTAGTCCAGCGCGGCGGAGGCGATGGCCGGGGCGGTGGGGGTCACGAAGGCGCCCGTGCCGTTCGGCAGGGCCGCGGTCGGCAGGCTGAACGCGGCCGCGCGGCCGTTGTCCATGATCGCGATCAGGCTGCGGGCGCCGACGTTCTGGGGCCCGCACTTCTGGTTGCCGCCCAGTGCCGGCGTGTACACCCACGAGATGCACGTCGCCGTGGACTGCATCATGTGCCGGACGACGTCGTCGAGCCCCGACTGGATCGGGTTCCATTCGAAACCCTTCATGGTCGCGCCGAATTTGTGGCTCGCGTTGGCGCTGGTGTCCCAGTCCTTGCCGCTCGTGAAGTCCTTCGGCGGGCCGGAGTTGTCCTGGGAGACGAATCCCGCGATCGGGTAGGGGTACTTGGACGCCTGGTAGTACGTGTCGACGTGCATGCCGTAGGGGTCGGGCGTGCCCTTCAGGAAGGCGTTGGCATCGGGGTCGTCGGTGATCCAGGTGGTCAGCTCGCGGACCAGGTCGCTGTTGCCGCCCGCGACGATCGGCAGGGTGTTCACACCGGCGACGACGCAGCTGGGCCAGGTGACCCCCGAGCCCTGGTTCAGGGCCAGGAACTCCTTGTCCTCGAACAAGCAGGTCGGGTTTCCCAGGACGGAAAGCGTGTGGCTCTTCGAGGTGGCGAAGTTCTCGACGTCGTAGGACTGGGTGAGCAGTTTGGCCACCAACCGCGCGTTGAGCTTCAGGCTGGTGACAGGCACATGCGTTTTGGCGTCGTCGATGAAGAAGGTGATCGCGATACCCGTGTTGCCCAACGGCACATACGTGTACGGACGGCTGCTGCTCGCCGCCGCGTCAGCCGGCAGCGAGGTGAACGCCATGTCGGCTCCGGAGCTGCCGGCCATGAAGTCGCCACGGGCCTGCGGCTCTGTCAGGTCGCTGCTGTACAGGAGCGCCACCGGGTCGGCCGCGTTCAGACAGGCACCGACCGTCCACTGGGCCAGAGCACGGTCCAGCATCGGCATGCCCTCGGCGGCGACGGGCGACGAACTCGCCGCACAGACACCGGCGACGGGCGCGAACGACAGCGGGATGACCGTGCGGTCGGCCCAGGCGCACTGCTCGCCGGTGCCGTTCTGGTTGTTCTGGTCGATCTCGTTGAGACCGCCGATCATCGCCGCCGTGAACGTGCTGTCGTTGTCCAGCGAGTGGTCCGCGCAGTTCATCGTGCCGCTGTCGAACCCGGTCGCGTCGCCGCCGTAGTTCGGCTCCACCACCAGCGAGCACTGGTGCGTCGCGTCACACCCCAGCGTCGTGCTCTGGGTCGCGGTGTACACCTCGATGTCGGCGCTGCCCGTGCCGTCGCTGTGGGTCACGGCCGGCACGCTGTTGCGCGGGAAGTCCGGCGCCGCCGTGCCCAGCGCCTCGTTCTTCTGCTGGAAGCCGTCAGCGGCGTTCTGGTCGTAGTGCGACGAGCCGTAGCAGTCGGTGATCGCCGGCTTCGTCCCGCGGCATTCGTAGATCACGACCGGGTACATGACCGCCGTGACGGTGTTCCCGGTGAAGGAGACGAACGGTCCGGTGCTGGGGGTGAAGCCGCTCCAGGAGACGTGCACCGTCTGGTCGACGAGGTTCGTCGTCTGGGCGACGGTCACGGAGCCGTTCGGACCCGTCGTCCCGGTCGTGGGATCCCCGGCGGTCGGGATCCACACCGCGGGCCCCGGGGCGGTGACCGACGAGGAGTCGGCGTGGGCGGCGGCGATGGTGTGCGCACCCGGAGGCAGCACCACCAAGGCCGTCATGAACGCGACCGTCCACGCGAGGACGGCCGCGCAATAGGCGCGTACGCCTCTGCGGCGCCGGGCGGCTCCCGCTTCATGGGGCGACATGGAGGGACCTCCGAGATCGAAAATCAGGGGACGCATACATTCGCCCGCTCGCGGGCGACGGGAGGCCGACGGTGGCACGGCCAAGGCGGAAACGGTGACCGACCGTGAATCGACGCCGCACGTGTCGGCGTCGGTTCACGGTCGGTGTCACCTGGCGGTACGCGGCGCGGTGCTCAGTGCTCAGTGCTCAGTGCGCCGGGGTGAAGCTGACGCTCAGCGAGCCGACGACCTGGTTGGCGGTGAAGAAGCTGGTGTGCAGCGCGCTGTCCAGGTACGCGGCGCCGTCCGCGGGGATGTCGGCGTCGCCGGTCAGGGTCTGCGGGGTGACGCCGGCACCGCTGCCGACGGTGTTGTCGCCGAAGAAGAACAGGTTCACCGGCGTGGTGCCGCCGTCCGGCACCGCGGACAGCTCCTGGTTCTCGCCGCTGAACGAGACCTGGTGGAAGCAGATGAACTTGCCGGTCAGCGCGTCGGCGAAGGCCAGCCCGCCGCCGAGGGTGATGGTCCCGTAGAAGTTGGGCAGCGAGGCGCTGCCGCCGGTGACCGGGAAGGTCACGGTGGCGCCGGTGCCGCTGTTGTAGGACCCGGTCGCGGTCGGCAGCGGCACCGCCGCGATGCCCGACTGGAGCGCCGAGGTGAGGAAGGCGTTGGAGGCGGTCACGGCGACCGAGCCCGAAGCCGGGGTGGCCGGGGTGCCGGTCGCACTGGCCGACGGCAGGGCGACGGCAGTCGCGGCGAGCGCGGTGGCGGCGGCCAGCGTACGCACGGCGGTGCGGTTCATAAGGACTCCTTGGATCTCAGGGATAGAGGGCGGACAGAACGGAAGGGGGAAGGGCCGGGCCCGTCGGGTCGTCCGTAGACGGCGCCGACGGGCCCGGTCGTGGAACTGGGATCTCTACGCTGAAGGCGGATCGCCGCGATGGACGTTCACCGTGATCTGCCGATCAGCGGTCGTACGGCCCGGCGAGAAGGTCAGTTGCCGGCCTGCAGGGTGCCGCAGGCGGCGCCCAGCGAGTGGAAGCCGTAGCTGGCGATCAGCGTGGCGGCGTTCTTGCAGATGTAGCCGTTGTTGGTCGAACGGTCGAGCAGGGCCTTCAGGCGCGGGCCCTCGGTCGCGTCGGCCCAGTCGGACTGGCGCACGACGTGGTAGACGTTGCGGATGTAGGTGGTCGGCAGGGCGCTGTTCCACGCCTTGCTGGCGGTGAGGATCTGCTCGGTGCCGTCGATCGAGCGGTTGGCGTCCAGCACGCCGGGGGCGTCGGTCGTGGTGCCCCTGCTGTCGTAGACCTGGCCGATGTAGTGGGACAGGGAGTACGGGAAGATCGCGTTCACGTCGCCGACGAACGCCGGGTCGGTGCCCTCGTTCTCCTCGGGGTTGACGGTGTTCCAGCACGACGGGAGCGGGGTGCCGATACCCATCGCGCCCAGCCAGAACGAACGGGTGCCCGAGCCAGACTGGGGCACGAAGACGTCGATGGGGGCGTTCGGCAGGGTGCCCTCGTCGGTGATCTGGCTCCAGTTGGTGATGCTGCAGTTGAAGATGCCCTGCAGGTCGGTGGTGCTCAGGTCGTGCGGAGCGTTGCCGCCGGTGTAGGCGGACCAGCCCACGGCGTCCTTCGCGAACGGGATGAACCAGTCGGCGTTGCTGCCGGCGTTCGGGCCGCGCGAGGAGCGGGCCAGGTCCAGCGTCGTGTTGGTGGTGTTGTTCAGGGTGCTGATGCCGGAGCCGGAGCCGTTCGGCCGCGGGATCGACGTGGCGCCGGTCTTCGGCGTGATGTTGCCGGCCGGGGTGGCGTCCCAGCTGTAGTACTTCGAGGCCGGGCTGGTGGCGTTGTACTGGGCCGACAGGCCGTTGTCGAACGCCTGGATGGTGTCCGAACCGCCGGAGACGATGTCGGTGGCGGCCGGGGTGGTGCCCGACGGCGGGTCGGCCAGCGCGGCGCCGTTCGACGCCACGACGGCGCCGAAGGCGGTCGCGGCGATCGCCGAGGTGATGGCCAGCTTGCGGGTGACAGAGCGCATTACTTTTCCTCCTGCAAGGGGGACTGGTCCTTGCGGGAATGAGACTCGCCGAACGGCTCCGTCCCGACCAGCTTTCAAGGTCTTTACGGCCCGCCGCCGACGCGGTCGCGCTCCGCACAGATGTGCTGCTGGCGGGGCGTGTGAGAACCCTGAAACACCAGTCGGCGGAACCCGGTGTGCTTCCGGCAGTGGTGCGGTAGTGCCGTCTTGGGGCCCCCGCGTTCATCTAGGAACAGGACCGGCTCGCCGGGACCGCCGGCGACATGGGAGCCGCCGGCATCGTCCACTGCCTGGAAGTCGTGGCCGAACGCCGATCCCTGCATTCCGGTACGCATACGGTCATCCCCTGATGAGTCGGGAATCGCGTACCGACCACTCTCGCCGAAGGCAACCGTTGGTCACATCCCCCTCACCCACGGTCGCGAGGGGCGTTCACCGCGCGCAGGCCGGCGATCGGGCAGCCCACAGCGCCCGCCGACCGCTCCCGGCGCGGCGTCCCCCGCACCACGAGTGCTTCCCTCAGTACCGTCCCGGCGCCGCCTTGGACACGCCTCGTTCATCTCCCGCGGCGGGCGAATCCCGACAGGGCGTTCAGGAATCCGGTCGCTCCGCCGCGGCACTGGTCCGGGCGGAGGTAGCCGCGGGCGCTGCGGGCCACGACCACGCCCGCGCTCATGCCGGTGCCGGTCACGCGGACCGGCAGGGCCGCCGACCACCACCAGTCCGGGCCGTCGGCGTCGCGACCCAGGCGGATGCTCAGGGCGTCGCGGTCGGCGACCAGTTCGCGCCAGGCCGCGTCCAGGGCCTCGTCGCTGCGGTAGGCGCCGGCGGAGCGGGCCAGGGGGCGGCCGTTCGCCGCCAGCAGGATCCAGACCAGTTCGCCGTCGCCTCCGCGCACCACCAGGGCACCGGGCATCTCAGCCGTCGGCGGCCAGCAGCGCCAGGAACTTGGCGACCGCGATCTGGCAGGTGGCGTAGCGCTCGTAGGACCGGATCGATCTGGCCAGCGGGGTTCCGCTGGGAGATTGCAGGACCCAGGTCCAGCCGGCCCCGTCCTTCACATGACTGATGCGCGCCGACAGATTGGGCGCGTCGCGCCTTAAGCGGGAGTAGGCCCGGCGTGCCTCGTCCGCGGCAGAGTACGCCGGGGCGGAGATGGCCACGATCCGTCCGTTGCTCGCCTTCGCCCGCCAGCGGTAGCGCCCGTTCTCAGCGCGGTCCACCAGCACCCGTCCGCTCTCGTCCCGAACAGTGTCCATGGCATTCCGCCCAACACTCGAGCTCAATTTTGAAGGTTCTCGAGCGATCAATCTAGGCGTGCTAAGCAAACCAGGCGCCGGGAAACGTCCGACCAAGGACATCTGTTCGCCTACCCGTTGCGCCTTAGTCGCTTACGAGGCGTGATCACCTGTCAGGGCACTGAATCACCGGTGAGGGGCGCGGGTGCCGCGGGCCCCGATCAACCGCTTCAGCAAACCGTTCGCCACCCGCTGTTCGGCCGCGCTCTTCCCCGGAACCGGCGGGCACCGAGCTGAGTCGGACGAGCACCCGGAGCGAGGCGATTGTGCCGCCGGATCCCGGGTATCGCGGCATACCCGAAAAGTTTTGGTGCTTTCGCGTGAGGGTTCCTCATAGCATCGACGTCTACGCTGGCTTGGTTCGACAGGACATCCCACCAGATCGGAGACACACGTGCGGATCACCGTGATCGGCACCGGCTACCTCGGTGTCACGCACGCCGCCTGTATGGCCGCGCTCGGCTTCGAGGTGATGGGGCTGGACGTCGACGTGGAGAAGGTCGCCGCCCTGGCCGCCGGCCGCGTCCCGTTCTTCGAGCCCGGGCTCGAAAAGCTGCTGCGCGAGCAGATCGCCGCCGGCCGGCTGTCGTTCACCTCCGATCACGCCGAGCTGGCCGCCTGGGCCGGCGAGGGCGCGGTGCACTTCGTCTGCGTGGGCACGCCGCAGAAGAAGGGCGAGTACGCCGCCGACATGTCCTACGTCGACGCCGCGTTCGAGACCCTGGCCCGGTCGGTCGCGGACCAGGGCCGCTCGCTGCTGATCGGCAAGTCCACGGTCCCGGTCGGCACCGCCTCCCGGATCGCCGAGCGGATCGCCGAGCTGGCGCCGAACGCCGAGCTGGCGTGGAACCCCGAGTTCCTGCGCGAGGGCCACGCCGTGCACGACACGCTGCACCCGGACCGCCTGGTCATCGGCGTGCGGTCCGAGCAGGCCGAGGCGGACCTGCGCCGGGTCTACGCGCGGCTGCTGGAGGAGAACGTTCCGCTGGTGGTCACCGACTTCCCGACCGCCGAGCTGGTCAAGGTCTCCGCCAACTCCTTCCTGGCGGTCAAGATCTCCTTCATCAACGCCATGGCCGAGGTGTGCGAGGCGGCCGGCGCCGACGTCATGCAGCTGGCCGAGGCGCTGTCCCACGACCCGCGCATCGGGCACCGCTTCCTGGTCCCGGGCCTCGGCTTCGGCGGCGGCTGCCTGCCCAAGGACATCCGGGCGTTCATGGCCCGGGCCGGCGAGCTCGGCGTGGACCAGGCGCTGGCCTTCCTCAAGGAGGTCGACGCCATCAACATGCGGCGCCGGGTCCGGACCGTGGACCTGGCCCGCGAGCAGTGCGACGGCTCCCTGCTGGGCAAGCGCGTCGCGGTCTGGGGCGCGGCGTTCAAGCCGGAGTCCGACGACATCCGCGACTCCCCCGCCCTGAACGTCGCGGCGTCCATAAATCTGCAGGGCGCGCAGGTCACGGTCTACGACCCGAAGGCCACGGACAACGCGCGCAAGATGTTCCCGACCCTGTCCTACGCCGACTCGGCGATGGAGGCGGCGGACCAGGCGGACGTGATCCTGCACCTCACGGAGTGGCAGGAGTTCCGGGACCTCGACCCGGTGGCCGTTCGCACCCAGGTGCGACAGACCCGGATCATCGACGGCCGCAACGCGCTGGACGCGACGGCCTGGCGGGCCGCGGGCTGGACCTACCGGGCCCTGGGCCGGCCCTGACGGACCGGTTCGAACTCATTAGCCGATCAAGGGTGGGCACCGCCAGGCGACCCGCCCTTCTTTACATCTCTTTCACCGCGATCCCGCGTTGTAAGACATCCGAGCAATCCCACTACCGCTCAGAGAAACTTACCCGCCGTAGCATTGGTAGTGCGCGCAACCTAAACTTCTCACAACAGGGCGGGTTCCCCATGACCAAGCAGGTTGAGAAGGTAGACCGGGTCATCATCCGTTTCGCCGGCGACTCAGGCGACGGTATGCAGCTCACCGGTGACCGGTTCACCTCCGAGACCGCGGCGTTCGGCAACGACCTGTCGACGCTGCCCGACTTCCCCGCGGAGATCCGGGCCCCCGCCGGGACCCTGCCGGGCGTGTCCGCGTTCCAGCTGCACTTCGCCGACCACGACATCCTCACCCCCGGCGACGCGCCGGACGTCCTGGTGGCGATGAACCCGGCGGCGCTGAAGGCGAACCTGAAGGACGTCCCGCGCGGCGGCACGATCATCGTCAACACCGACGAGTTCACGCCCCGCGCGCTGACCAAGGTCGGCTACGCCGCCGACCCGCTGGAGGACGGCTCGCTGGACGGCTACAAGGTGCACAAGGTCGCGCTGACCACGCAGACGGTCAAGGTCCTGGAGGGCCACGACATCTCCCGCAAGGACGCCGAGCGGGCGAAGAACATGTATTCGCTCGGCCTGCTGTCCTGGCTCTACCACCGGCCCACCGAGGCCACAGTGGCGTTCCTGGAGAAGAAGTTCGCCAAGAAGCCGGCCATAGCGGCCGCGAACGTGGCAGCGTTCCGCGCCGGCTGGAACTACGGGGAGACGACCGAGGACTTCGTCGTCTCCTACGAGATCGCCCCGGCCCCGATGCCGAAGGGCACCTACCGGAACATCCACGGCAACCTGGCCCTGGCCTACGGCCTGATCGCGGCCAGCCACTCCAGCGGGCTGCCGCTGTTCCTCGGCGCCTATCCGATCACCCCGGCCTCGGACATCCTGCACGAGCTGAGCAAGCACAAGAACCACGGCGTGCGAACCTTCCAGGCCGAGGACGAGATCGCCGGCATCGGCGCGGCCCTGGGCGCCAGCTTCGGCGGGTCGCTCGGCGTCACCACCACCTCCGGCCCCGGCATCGCCCTGAAGGGCGAGACCATCGGCCTGGCGGTGAGCCTGGAGCTGCCGCTGGTGATCTGCGACATCCAGCGCGGCGGCCCGAGCACCGGCCTGCCGACCAAGACCGAGCAGTCCGACCTGCTCCTGGCCATGTTCGGGCGCAACGGCGAGGCCCCGGTGCCGATCGTGGCGCCGCGCTCCCCGGCCGACTGCTTCGACGCCGCCGTGGAGGCGGTGCGGATCGCCGTCACCTACCGCACCCCGGTGTTCCTGCTCTCCGACGGCTACCTGGCCAACGGCTCGGAGCCCTGGCACATCCCGGACGTCGCCGACCTGCCGGAGATCGCCCCGAACTTCGCCGCCGGCCCGAACAAGGTGCTGGAGGACGGCAGCGAGGTGTTCTGGCCGTTCCTGCGCGACCCGCAGACCCTGGCCCGGCCGTGGGCCATCCCCGGCACCCCGGGCCTGGAGCACCGGATCGGCGGCATCGAGAAGCAGGACGGCACCGGCAACATCTCTTATGACCCGGCGAACCACGACCTGATGGTCCGGACCCGAGCGGCCAAGGTGGCCGGCATCGACGTCCCCGACCTGGAGGTGGACGACCCCTCCGGCGAGGCGAAGGTCCTGGTCCTGGGCTGGGGCTCGACCTACGGCCCGATCCAGGCCGCCTGCCGCCAGGTCC
Organism: Catenulispora sp. GAS73; assembly: GCF_041262085.1. Classification (NCBI taxonomy): domain Bacteria; kingdom Bacillati; phylum Actinomycetota; class Actinomycetes; order Catenulisporales; family Catenulisporaceae; genus Catenulispora; species Catenulispora sp. GAS73. The sequence goes on along the minus strand of NZ_JBGCCM010000046.1, from coordinate 4,323 downwards.
GGCGTGGCGGGCAGGCCGTCGCTCATGCCCACTTGCGCCATTTGAACCCCTTCCCGGAGAATCTCGGGCGCATACTGAGGGAGTACGACAGAGTGCTGATCCCCGAGATGAACCTCGGGCAGCTCTCCATGCTCATCCGCGCCCGCTATCTCGTGGACGCGGTCGGCTACAACCAGGTGCGCGGCCTGCCGTTCAAGGCGGCCGAGCTGGCCGGAGTGATCAAGAACCTGATCGGGTCGGACGCGGTTGCCCAGGAAGAAAAGGCGGGGGTCTGAATGCCGGAACTTCTGAAACTGACTACCAAGGACTTCAAGACCGACCAGGAAGTGCGCTGGTGCCCCGGCTGCGGGGACTACGCGATCCTGGCGGCGGTCCAGGGCTTCATGCCGTCCCTGGGCATCTCCCGGGAAGACATCGTGTTCGTCTCGGGCATCGGCTGCTCCTCGCGCTTCCCGTATTACATGAACACCTACGGGATGCACTCCATCCACGGCCGCGCCCCGGCGATCGCCACCGGGCTGGCGGCCTCCCGGCCGGACCTGTCGGTGTGGGTGGTCACCGGCGACGGCGACGCGCTGTCCATCGGCGGGAACCACCTGATCCACGCGCTGCGCCGGAACGTCAATCTGAAGATCCTGCTGTTCAACAACCGGATCTACGGCCTGACCAAGGGCCAGTACTCGCCGACCTCGGAGCTGGGCAAGATCACCAAGAGCACGCCGTACGGGTCGCTGGACGCCCCGTTCAACCCGGTGTCGCTGGCCCTGGGCGCCGAGGCGACCTTCGTGGCCCGGACCATCGACTCCGACCGCAAGCACCTCACCTCGGTGCTCCAGGCCGCGGCCGAGCACCAGGGCACGGCCCTGATCGAGATCTACCAGAACTGCAACATCTTCAACGACGGCGCGTTCGAGAACCTGAAGGACAACTCCGTCCGGGACCGGCACCTCATCCGTTTGGAGCATGGGCAGCCGATCGCGTTCGGTCCCGACGACGAGCGCTACGGCATCGTGCGGATGCCGGACGCCACGCTGAAGGTGGTGCCGCTGGAGCAGGCCGGGGACGCCGTGCTGATCCACGACGCCCACGCCCCCGAGCCGGACCTGGCGTTCGCGCTGTCGCGGCTGCCGGACCCGGCGACGCTGTCCCCGACCCCGATCGGCGTCTTCCGGGACGTCACCCGGCCGACGTACGACCAGCTGATGGCCGACCAGCTCGACGACGCCGCGCGCACCCTGGGCTCGGGCAAGCTCGACGAGCTCCTGACGGGGTCCGACACGTGGACGATCTCGTGAGAGGTCGATGACACTCCCCCGTTCGGCCCTGTCGAGCGATGAGTTCGACCGCGATGAGACAGTCCTGGTCGCAAACGCAGAGCTCATGATCGCGAACGCCCCTTCCCGCTCGCGGGCAGGGGCGTTCGCGCGGGCGCAAACGAAATGCAAACGCCCTCAAGTTGGATGATCTGATCTCCGAGGTGATAGGACAGACCTTCGGCATGGGCATAGGGACCATGTTGGTCCTTTGTATCCCGCCGAGATGAGGCAACAAGCGATGAGCAGAACCAGCACGGCCGCGCCGAAGTCGGCCGGCGCGGGGGCGAGCGCGGTACCTGTCGCGGCGCCGGGGGCCCTGGCCCCGGACGTCAACCTTCCCGAGAGTCTGGGCTACCGGGTCAAGAAGCGTCTGCTCGGCCAGCCTCTGGTCAACGACGAGCTGCACGGCGAGAAGCTCTCCAACCCGACGGCGCTCGGGATCATGGGCATCGACATGATCTCCTCGTCGGCGTACGGCTCCGAGCAGATGCTGACGCAGCTCATCCCGTACTTCGGCGCGCTGGGCTTCATGCTGGTCATGCCGATCACCGGCGTGATCCTGGGCATGCTGATCCTGCTGACCCTGTGCTACCGGGACGTGGTCTCGGTGTACACCAAGGCCGGCGGGTCCTACGTGGTGGCCCGCGACAACTTCGGCCCGAAGATCGCCCAGATCGCCGCGGTCGCGCTGATGATCGACTACGTGGTGACGGTCGCGGTCCAGATCTCGGCCGGCACCGACGCCATCGCCTCCTACCTGGCGATCACCTTCTCCGTGGACATCACCAGCTGGAAGCTGTGGATCACGGTGGCCGTGGTCCTGCTGCTCTGCTACGGCAACCTGCGCGGGGTCAAGGAGGCGGGCAAGCTGTTCGCCTCCCCGGCGTACGTCTACATCGTCCTGGTCGGGATCACCCTGATCCTGGGCGTGGTGCAGCTGGCCACCGGCACCCTGCACCACGCCACGAACGCGCACGACACCAGCAGCTACGGCGGGATCGTGCAGGTCGGCGGACACACCAACTTCCTGCTCACGGCCGGGGCGGCGCTGGCGCTGCTGCGCGGCTTCGCCAACGGCGGGTCGTCGCTGACCGGTCTGGAGGCCGTCTCGAACGGCATCTCGGTGTTCAAGAAGCCGGCCGGCACCAACGCCCGCAAGACGCTGACGGCCATGTCGGTCATCCTGGGCTCGCTGGTGCTGGGCATCTCGATCCTGGCCTGGCAGATGAAGACCTACCCCTACACCAACGGCGCGCCGACCGTCCTGGCGCAGATCACGCACCTGGTGTGGGGCAAGAACGCGGTCGGCAGCGTGATGATCACCCTGGTCCAGATCGCCACCGCGCTGATCCTGTACACCGGCGGCAACACCTCCTTCAGCGGCTTCCCGTTCCTGGTCTCCTACGTCGCCGACGACTCGTTCCTGCCGCGCCAGCTGCGCACCCGCGGCCACCGCCTGGCGTTCTCCAACGGCATCGTCGTGCTGACGATCCTGTCGCTGGTCCTGATCGTCGCGATGGGCGGCAACCTGACCAAGCTGGTGTCGCTGTACGCGATCGGGGTGTTCACCGGCTTCGTGATGGCGGCGACCGGCCTGTTCAAGTACCACTGGATCCGCAACGAACCACGCCGCACGTGGAAGCTGTTCGTCAACGGCTCGGCCGCCGTGTGCTCGCTGGCCGTCGTCCTGATCTTCGCCGTCACCAAGTTCACCGAGGGCGCGTGGCTGGTGGTGGTGGTCTTCCCGCCGGCCGTGTTCGGCCTCATCCAGCTGAACAAGCGCTACCGCCGCGAAGCCGACGCGCTGGCGAACACCCCGGCCTCAGCCCTGCTCCCGACGCGCACGGAGACCTCGGTCATGGTCCTGGTCGACTCGGTGGACCTGGCCGTGATCAAGACCCTGCGCTACGCCCGCTCCCTGCGCCCGACGGAGTTGCGAGCGGTGCACCTGATGGTGGACAACGTCTACGCCGAGCAGCTGCGCAACCAGTGGGACGCCTCCCAGGCGGCGGACATCCCGCTGGAGGTCATCGAGGTCCCCGACCGCCGCATCCGCCGCGCGGCGATGGAGCTCGCGGCGCGCGAGACCTCGGACAACTACGAGGTGACGGTCCTACTCCCCCGCCGCACGTACTCCCCGGTCGTCGGCCGCCTGCTCCACGACCGCACAGCCGACCGCCTGGCCGAGGTCCTCTCGACCCTGCCGCACGTGGTGGCCACGATCGTGCCCTTCGACGTGGTCGAGGCCATCGAGGAACTGGAGCTGGCCGAAAAGGGCCGCAAGAGCAAGGTCCGCGAGGCCGAGGGCACCGGAGCCGCCAAGCCCCGCTCCACGAAGAAGATGCTCCTCGACGCCGAATGCGCCAGCATCCCGGACCCCGGCCACGGCGTCCCGGTCCCCCTGACCCCGATCGGCACAGTCCAGTGGCGCCAACGCGCCGCGGTCGAGGGCCGCATCCGGTCGGTGGCGGTGTCGCCGGTCAAGGGCTCCCCCGCCCTCGAAGCCGAACTCTACGACTCCTCCGGCGGCATCACACTGGTGTTCTACGGCCGCCGCTCGATCCCCGGCATCGAACCGGGCGCGAGCATGCGCGTCGAGGGCATGGTCGGCGAGATGGAGGGGCACCTGGCGATGGCGAACCCGACGTACAAGCTGCTGCCCCGCGAGTACGGGGACGACGAGTAGCGGTAGTTGTGGTGAGGCGCCCTTCGGACTTCGGTCCGGGGGCACTTTGCTTTGGGGCGGGGCCGGGCTAGCTGCGGCGGGCGGCGGGCGGCGGGCGGCGGGGCAGCAGCATGAGTGCAGCTCGGCGGCGCGGCAAGTGCACGGCAGCCGCTGGCCAACCACCGAGCACACGGCCCTGGCATGGCCCGGCGGCACTCGGCGGCGCGGGGGTGCTCGGCGGCGCGGGGGTGCTCGGCGGCACGGCGGTGCTCGGCGGCACGGCGGTGCTCGGCGGCACGGCGGTGCTCGGCGGCACGGCGGTGCTCGGCGGCACGGCGGTGC
>NZ_JBGCCM010000045.1:0-90348 GCF_041262085.1 Catenulispora sp. GAS73 | reverse complement strand
ACCAGCAGAATACGAATCAACCTTCTACCAAAACCAGCAAAACCAGCAGCTCACAACCCAGCCCTAGAGTCTGGACCGATCCCGGAGCGGTTCAGTGGTCCAGCCTCGTTCGGCTTGACACCGCCAAACCGGGCAGGTTGGCAGAGCCCGCCGACGCGGCGAGGGACCCAGAACCAACACCCCGCGTGGTCCGGGGGACTGCCTGCCGAACGACGTGGCCGGCCGGTCGGGTGCGGCGGCGGTGCGGCGGCGAAATCGTTCGCCGCCGCGCCGCGTGTCGGGTTACTGTTGGTCTCGGCGCCCGGTGCGCAGGTGGCGGTTACTTCTGGATCCGAGGGTTGCCGGTTCGAATCCGGCTCGCCTCCCTTGTGGGGGGCGGTAGCTCAATCTGGCAGAGCATTGGACCGGCTTTGGCCGGTTTCCGCAGCCGACTTGATCTCGGGCGCCTTTGGCATTTCTCCGTTTGTCAGTCCTCGTGTATCACCTCGTAGGCGAGTGACACGATGCCGGTGCCGATGGTGGCCGTGTGGATGAGTCGCAGGGGCCTGATGCCGGCGGTCGGCCCGAAGAGGCGCACGCCGTCGCCGGCCAGGACCGGCAGGAGCATCAGGCGGATTTCGTCGACGAGGTCCTGCTCGATCAGGGCGTGGCCGAGTTGGAAGCTGCCGTAGACCAGGATGTCACCGTCGATCTCGCGCTTGAGCTTGGCGACCTCCGTGGGCAGGTCGCTGCTGATGACCGTGCCGTTGGACCAGGCGGTGTGCTTCAGGGTGCTGGAGACGATGTACTTCGGCATGCTGTTCAGCTTGTCCGCCCACTCGCCGGTGCGGTTGAGCCAGCGGGAGGCGAACCACTCGTCGCTTGTGCGCCCCATCAGCAATGCCGAGGCGTCGAGGGCCTCCTTGACGAAGAACTGGGCCCACTCCGGGCGGTCTTCGCCGACGACCTGGTCGAACCAGCCGCCGCGGGGGAAGCCGTCCGTGCCGTCCGGGTCCTGGACGACGCCGTCGAATGAGCTGTTGGTGCTGATGATGATCTTGCCCATGGTCGTACTCCTTGGCTTCTGTGGTGCTGCCGTGGTGTTTCTGTCGGCCATGGAGACACCGGGGCGGGCGCCGAATTGGGCGCCGCGGGACCGCCCAATCCGGCTGTCGGGAGGTGTCTGCACCGACGATGGAGACCGGATGTGTGAGCATGGAGGCGACGAGATGGGTGCGATGACAGCGGATCTGCCGGTGTTGCTGGCGCGGGCCAGGTCCGGCGACGGAGCGGCGTTCGACGAACTGGTCGCTCCGTACCGCCGGGAGCTGCTGGTGCACTGCTACCGGATGCTGGGTTCGTTCCAGGATGCGGAGGACGCGCTGCAGGAGAGCCTGCTCAGTGCGTGGCAGGCGCTGGCCGGCTTCGAGGGGCGTTCTTCGGTGCGGACCTGGCTCTACCGCATCGCCACCAACCGGTGCCTCAACGCGCGCCGCTCGACCAGCCGCCGCCGCGCCAAGGAGTGGGACGTGCCGGGTGTGGAGCCGCCGGCGCCGACGCGGCTCGGCGAGGTGTTCTGGCTGGAGCCGTTCCCCGATGCGCTGCTCGAAGGCGTGCTCGACGCCTCGCCGCCGGGGCCCGAGGCGCGCTACGAGCAGAACGAGGCCATTTCCCTGGCCTTCGTCACGGCGCTCCAAGTGCTGCCGCCGCGCCAGGTGGCGGTGCTCCTGCTGCGCGACGTGCTCGGCTATCACGCCGCCGAGGTCGCGGAGATGCTGGACACGACCGCTGAGTCGGTCTCCAGCGCGCTGAAGCGGGCCCGCGCGAGCCTGGAGCGTCGCCGCCCCGCGCTTGCTCCGGGCTCGACCGAGGAAAGTTCCTTGGCCGCGAGGTTCGCCACCGCCTACGAAGCCGCCGACATCGAAGCCCTCATCGCTCTGCTCACCGACGACGTCTTCACCTCGATGCCGCCGATGCCGTTCGAGTACCAGGGACGCGAGGCCACTGTGGCCTTCATCGCGAGCATCTTCAGCTCAGGCCGCCGCCACCGCCTCGTGCCGACCCGCGCCAACGGCCAGCCCGCGTTCGGCGCGTACGTGCGTGGCGCCGAGGACGTCCTGCACGGTGTGGGCCTGTTCGTGATCGAAGCCCGTGCCGACGGCATCAGTGCCATGACACGCTTCGAGAAGGGTGCGCTGCCCTGGTTCGGCCTGCCGCGCTCGATCCCGGCGGAGTGAGGTGGCGCGATCAGGGGGAGTGGCCTCAGAAGTCCACGAGCTCGATGCTCACCGAGGCGGTGCCACCGACGTCGAGCCCCTCGGCCTTCCGCACCTTCGCCTTGACCGGCATGACGTAGCAGCCGTGGGCGCCGTCGGGGAAGATCGACGTCCGCCACACGCTGCCACCGATGGCCGCCTGCACCCGCACGGATCCGAAACCCCGCCGAGGTGCGGCGGCCAGCTCGCGAATGTCCTCACTGACATCCGCCGGCACGGTGACGAACGTCCAGCTGTCCGCCCGCGCCTCCCAGAGCCACAGCTCGGCGTCGAAGGTGACCATCACAGTTCTAGCTTCGCACGGGCCACTGACAGGCTGGCTGAGCCCGGTCGGCCGGGCCCTACTTCAACCCACCCCGCAGCGCGTCGACCCGCCCCACCGCCGCGTCGAACCCGGCCCGGCTCAGCGCCCCGCTGTTCAGCCCGTTCACGATCGCCGCGGCCGCCGCGTCGCCCTGCGCCGGGTCGCCCGAGGAGCACAGCAGCAGGTCCATGCCCGCCTCGGCCGCCGACAGCGCCCGGTTGCCGGCGCTGCCGTAGGCCTGGAGCGCGCCAGCTTCGAGGGCGTCGGTGATCGTCACGCCCTTGAACCCGACGCGGCCGCGCAGCTCCTGCTGCACGATCGTCGAGGACATGCCGGCCGGGTGGTTCGGGTCCAGGTTCGTGTACACGGCCCAGGACAGCATCACCAGCTTCACGCCGTTCTGCACCGCCGCCGCGTAGGGCAGCTCGTCGATGTTGCGCAGGTTGTCCAGCGACACCGTCAGCGTCACCGGGCGCTCGTCGGTGTTCGCGCCGTTCGGTGCCGAGCCAAGGCCCGGGAAGTGCTTGGCGGTGGCGGCGACGCCGGTGTTCTGCTGCGCGGTCAGGAACGCCGAGCCCAGCTGCGAGACCGTGTTCGGGTTCTGACTGAAGGAGCGCTGGGCGGCGTCCAGGAAGTTGCCGGGGGTCCGGTAGACGTCCAGGACCGGCGCCAGGTTCAGGTTCATCCCGACGCCCGACATGTTCTGCCCCGCCTCGGTGCCCGCGGTGGTCGCGGCACCGACCGGGTTCGAGCTCTCGCCGATCTGCTTGGCCGAGATGTACGGCTGCCCGGGCAGCCGCTTGACGATGCCGCCCTCCTGGTCCGTCATCATCAGCAGCGGCAGGTGCACCGGGCTCGCCGCCTGCGCCTGGCGCAGCTCGCTGATCACGCCGGTGATCTGCGACTCGCTGGAGATGTTGCCGCCGAAGAAGATGACGCCGCCGACGTCGCCCTGCCGGATCAGCGTCAGCAGGTGCTGCGGCGGCGTCAGACCCTGGTAGGAGTAGATGATCCGCTGCCCGGCCTCCTGCTGGAGCGTCAGGTTGCCCGGCACGGCCGAGGAGCTGGACGGGGTCGTCGGGGGCGCCGAGGACGACGAGCTCGACGACGAGGACGAGGACGAGCTCGACGAAGACGACGAAGACGAGGTGCTCGGCGTCGAGCTCGAAGAGGACGTCGAAGAAGGCGTCGACGACGAACTCGAACTCCCGTTCGCCGCCGACTTCGACCCGCCGCTGGAGCACGCCGCGCTCAGCAGCCCCACCGCCGCCACCAGCGTCACCGCCGCCACGCCGCCGGTCCTCTTGCGCCGTCCGCTCCGCATCCCAGCTTCAGCCATGGACTCCACCTTGGCCAATGCCGCCCCGAGATGCCAGCCGACTGGGCTGTTTCGGTGCGTCGCCAGCCCTAGGAAGCCTTCACAGCCTGCCGACTCGGCGCCGGCATCAGCTCCACCGCTCGGATCCGCTGCGCCCGCTGCGGCGAGGCCGGCGCCAGGATCACCTCGTCCGCGACGGTCTGCTTCGCCAGCCGCTCCAGGTACTCCGCGGCCTGCTCCGGCGTCCCGGCGGCGGTGACCCGCATCATGCCCCGCACGTGCTCCCCGGCCGGCGACGCCAGCAGCTGGTCCAGCTCAGCGTCGCTGAGCTCCGCGTCCGCGCGCAGCAGGAACCGCCTGGCCCGCCACCGCAGCGCGGCCTGGTACTGGGCCTCGGCCTCCTCCTCGGTGTCGGCCGCGATCAGGTTCGCCGCCACGATCAGGTACGGCTCCGGGTTCCCCGGGCTCGGCCGGTACTCCGCGCGGTAGATCTCGGTGGCCGTGGCCAGCGCGTCCGGCGCGAAGTGCGACGCGAACGCGTACGGCAGCCCCAGCGCGGCGGCCAGCTGCGCCCCGAACAGCGAGGAGCCCAGGATGTACAGCGGCACGTTCGATCCGTCGCCCGGCGTCGCGCGCACCCCCGGGATCCGCGTGTCCCCGGACAGGAAGCCCTGCAGCTCCAGCACGTCCTGCGGGAAGCTGTCCGCCGACTCCGGGCTGCGCCGCAGCGCCCGCATCGTGGCCTGGTCCGAGCCCGGCGCGCGCCCCAGCCCCAGGTCGATCCGGTCCGGGTGCAGGGCCGCGAGGGTTCCGAACTGCTCGGCGATGACCAGCGGCGAGTGGTTCGGCAGCATGACGCCGCCGGCGCCCAGCCGGATGTGCTCGGTGTTCGCCGCGACGTGTGCGATCAGCACGCTGGTGGCCGCGGAGGCGATGGCCGGCATGTTGTGGTGCTCGGCGTACCAGACGCGTTCGTAGCCCCCGCGCTCGGCGGCCAGCGCCAGCGGCACCGCGCCGTGAAGCGCCTCGCCCGGATGCTCGCCGGGCGCGACCGCGGCGACGTCGAGCAGCGAATACTTCATGGAACCCTCGTCTCCCGGAGCACGCGGGCACGTCGTGGCGCGCGGCGCTCCGTGCGGTCAGCGTCGGTGCGATCTTGCATCCATCCGCTGACGGTCAACGCCCCCTGCTGAAGGGGCATTCCCCGCCCCGCTCAACAGCGGCTACGCGGTCGCCAGATCCGCGTGGAACTTCTTCGTCACCTCTGGATGCGCCCGCAGGTACCCCTTCAGCTCGTTGCGCCCGAACTCCGCGTACAGCGGGTTCGACGGGTCGTCGTCGGCCCCGGGCGTGTGGTGCGCGTGCGGGAACTCCAGCGGCTCGATGTGCGCGTCCAGCCGCGGGTTGTAGAAGAACGGGACCGAGAACCGCTCCCGCGCCCCGGCCGGGCTCACCACGCGGTGGCTCGTCGCCTTCAGATACCCGTCGGTGGCCACCTCCAGCAGCTCCCCGAGGTTCACCACGAACGCCCCCGGCATCGGCGGCACGTCCAGGAACGACCCGTCCGGCCGCGCCACCTGGAGCCCGCCGACCGAGTCCTGGAGCAGCAGCGTGATGAAGCCGTAGTCCTTGTGCGTGCCGACGCCCTGAGCGGCGCCGTCCGGCGCGGTACCGGGATAGCGCACCAGCTTCAGCCGCAGATGCGGATGCCCGGCGAAGGCGTCGTCGTAGAAGTCCGGCCGCGCGCCGATCGAGGCCAGCAGCTCGTGCAGCAGCCGCTGCGAGACCGCGCTGAGCTTGTCGATCCATGCCAGCGTCGCCGTCCGCAGCTGGGGCAGCTTCTCCGGCCACTGGTTGGGGCCCTGCAGCCACCAGTACGCCGGTTCCCCGGCCCCCGGCACGTGCGGCGGCAGCTCCAGCCCGATGTCCATCTGGTCACGCCAGTCCCGGGCGCCGGCGGTCTGCTCGTCGCCGGTGCTCGTGTAGCCGCGGAAATGCGGCGAGTTGAGGTTGCTGACCGCCAGCCGGTCGGCCCTCGGCAGCGCGAAGAAGGAGCGCATCGCGTCGCCCAGCGCGGTGGTCTCGGTCTCGGTGACGCCGTGCCCGACGAGCTGGAAGAAGCCGACGTCGGTGGCCGCTGTGCGCAGCGCTTCGTGCAGCTTGCCCCGCTCCTCGGCGGACCCGCCGGCCAGCGACAGGTCGATCACCGGCAGTTGGTCCGTCACCACTCCACGGTAATACGCTCCACCTGCACCGGCATGATCTGGCATACTCCGTTCCAGCGCCTCCCGGTGCGTAGGAAACGGATACTTCGTAACTATAACGTCCCTAAGGTAGGGCAGTATCGGACGATCTCGGTCGTCTGATCAGGCCTGAGAGCTTCGGCTCGTGCTAACCAGGCGAAAGCCCAGGAGCGGAATCCGTCGCCGACCGTTCCTTCGGGAACATGATCTCGGGTGGCGCGTTTTTGTGTGCTGAGGCGTGTCACGCCCCCACGTACTGCGCCAGATGCTGCCCGGTCAGCGTGGACTTCTTCTTCACCAGCTGTGCCGGCGTCCCCTCGAACACGATCCGCCCGCCGTCGTGCCCGGCGCCCGGACCCAGATCCACGATCCAGTCCGCGTGCGCCATCACCGCCTGGTGGTGCTCGATGACGATCACCGACTTCCCGGCCTCCACCAGCCGGTCCAGCAGCCCCAGCAGCTGCTCCACGTCGGCCAGGTGCAGCCCGGAGGTGGGCTCGTCGAGCACGTACACGCCGCCGTCGTCGGCCATCGCCGTGGCCAGCTTCAGCCGCTGGCGCTCGCCGCCGGACAGCGTGGTCAGCGGCTGGCCCAGGCTCAGGTAGCCCAGCCCGACGTCGGACAGCCGCGCCAGGACCTTGTGTGCGGCCGGCAGCTTCGCGGCGCCGTCGGCGAAGAACGCCTCCGCCTCGTCCACCGACATCGCCAGCACCTCGGCGATGTCCCGGCCGCCGAACTGATACTTCAGCACCTCGGCCTGGTACCGCTTGCCCTCGCACTCCTCGCAGACCGTCGCGACCCCGGCCATCATCGCCAGGTCGGTGTAGACCACCCCGGCGCCGTTGCACGTCGGGCACGCACCCTCGGAGTTGGCGCTGAACAGCGCCGGCTTCACGTCGTTGGCCTTCGCGAACGCCTTGCGGATCGGCTCCAGGAGTCCGGTGTACGTGGCCGGGTTGCTGCGCCGCGAACCGCGGATCGGGCTCTGGTCGATCGACACCACGCCGTCCCGCTTAGGCATTGAGCTGTGGATCAGCGAGCTCTTGCCGGAGCCGGCCACGCCGGTGACGACCACCAGCACGCCGAGCGGGATGTCGACGTCCACGTCCCGCAGGTTGTTGGCCGAGGCCCCGCGGATCTCCAGCGTGCCCTTGGCTTCGCGCGTCTCCTTCTTCAACGCGGCCCGGTCGTCCAGGTGGCGTCCGGTGACCGTGCCGCTGCCCCGCAGACCGTCGATCGTGCCCTCGAAGCACACCGTGCCGCCGCCGGATCCGGCGCCCGGCCCGAGGTCGACCACGTGGTCCGCGATCGCGATCATCTCCGGCTTGTGCTCCACGACGAGCACCGTGTTGCCCTTGTCGCGCAGCCGCAGCAGAAGCTCGTTCATCCGCTGGATGTCGTGCGGGTGCAGGCCGACGGTGGGCTCGTCGAAGACATAGGTGACGTCGGTCAGTGAGGAGCCGAGGTGCCGGATCATCTTCACCCGCTGCGCCTCCCCGCCGGACAGCGTGCCGGAGGAGCGCGACAGGGACAGGTAGCCCAGCCCGATCTCGACGAACGAGTCAAGGGTCTGCGACAAGGCTTCCAGCAGCGGCGCCACTGACGGCTCGGACAGCTTGCGCACCCACTCGGCCAGATCGCTGATCTGCATCTCGCAGGCGTCGGCGATGCTGATGCCCTCGATCTTCGAGGACCGCGCGCCGGCCGACAGCCGCGTCCCGTCGCAGTCCGGGCACGTCGTGAACGTGACCGCCCGGTCCACGAACGCCCGGATGTGCGGCTGCAGCGACTCCCGCTCCTTGGACAGCATCGACTTCTGGATGCGCGGGATCAGACCCTCGTAGGTCATGTTGATGCCCGCGATCTTCATCCGCGTCGGCTCCCGGTGCAGGAAGTCGTGCAGCTCCTTCTTGGTGAACTTCTTCACCGGCTTGTCCGGGTCGAAGAACCCCGACTCGGCGTACAGCCGCGAGTTCCAGCCGCCCCCGGAGTAGCCGGGCACGGTGATCGCGCCGTCGTTGATCGACCTGCTCTCGTCGTAGAGCTCCGCCAGGTCGATGTCGCTGACCGCGCCGCGGCCCTCGCAGCGCGGGCACATGCCGCCGACGATGCTGAAGCTGCGGCGCTCCTTGACGGTCTGGCCGCCCTTCTCCATCGTGACCGCGCCGGCGCCGCTGATCGAGGCGGTGTTGAAGGAGAACGCCTTCGGCGAGCCGATGTGCGGCTTGCCCAGGCGGCTGAACAGGATGCGCAGCATCGCGTTGGCGTCGGTCGCGGTGCCGACGGTGGAGCGCGGGTCGCCGCCCATGCGCTGTTGGTCGACGATGATCGCGGTGGTCAGCCCGTCGAGGATGTCCACCTCCGGCCGCGACTGCGTGGGCATGAAGCCCTGGACGAACGCGCTGTACGTCTCGTTGATCAGGCGCTGGGACTCCGCGGCGATGGTGCCGAAGACCAGCGAGCTCTTCCCGGAGCCGGAGACGCCGGTGAAGACGGTCAGCCGGCGCTTGGGCAGCTCGATGCTGACGTCCTTGAGGTTGTTCACGCGCGCGCCGTGGACGCGGATGAGGTCGTGGCTGTCGGCGGCGTGCATGTGCGTCTCCTCGTTTCGGGCGGTCGGCGCTGCTGCTGCTACTTCTGCTACTTCTGCTGCTGGATCCGGATCAGGTTCCCGGCCGGGTCCCGGAACGCGCAGTCCCGCGCCCCGTACGGCTGGTCCGTCGGCTCCTGCACGACCTCCGCGTCGTGCGCCTGGATCCGGTCGAACGTCGCGTCCACATCGGGCGTGGCCAGCAGAACCACAGCGTACGTGCCCTTGGCCATCATCTCGGCCACGGTCTGCCGCTCCGCCTCGGTGACCCCCGGGTCTCCGGTCGGCGGGTAGAGCACGATCGAGGTCCCCGGCTGCCCGACCGGTCCGACGGTGATCCACCGCAGCCCGTTGAAGCCGACGTCCTTGCGTACCTCGAAGCCGAGCACGTCCCGGTAGAAGGCCAGCGAGGCGTCCGGATCGGTCTGCGGGAGGAAGCTGGCGTTGATGGTGAGGTCCATGACCTTCACCCTAGGTGAGCGCCCCCAGCCGGGCTTCTCGAATCCTGACCGGTCGCGTCACCCGCGTGGCCACGCACGAGGGCAGCCCGGCGGTGGCGAAGGCCGCCACCCTCTTGTACTCGCTCGGCGGCATCCCGACCAGCTCCGCGAACCGGGTGCTGAACGTCCCCAACGACGAGCACCCGACCGCGAAGCACACCTCGGTGACCGTCATGTCGCCCCGCCGCAGCATCGCCATGGCCCGCTCGATGCGGCGCGTCATGAGGTAGGCGTACGGAGACTCGCCGTACGCCGCCTTGAACTCGCGGCTCAGATGCCCCGCCGACATGTGCGCCCCGCGCGCCAGCGCCTCGACGTTCAGCGGCTGCGCGTACTCGCGGTCGATGCGGTCGCGGACCCGGCGCAGCCGGGCGAGGTCGGCGAGGCGCTGGTCGGGGGTCGCGGGGGCGGTCATGGGTTCGATGGTAGGGGAGTGGGGTGACAAGTGCTGCTTCACCTGGACGGATGGCTTTGCTGCCGCACGCCCTGCGGCGGATGTAGCTTCCTTTCATGACCACAGCGATCCGTAGCCAGGTGATCCCCGTCTCCGACCTCGAAGCCGCGAAGGCGCTCTACACCGCGCTGTTCGGCGCCCCGCACACCGACACGCCCTACTACGTCGGCTACAACGTCGACGGCTTCGAGGTGGCGCTGGCGCCGGGGAACGTCCAGGGCGGGCCCGTGGCCTACGTCGACGTGGACGACCTGGACGGCACGCGGGAGACGCTGCTCTCGGCCGGCGCCACCGAGCGGGACGCGCCGCAGCAGGTGGCTCCGGAGGCGCGGGTGTGCGTGCTGCTGGACAAGGACGGCAACACGATCGGGCTGCGCGGCAAGTAGATCCGGCGGCTGGTGGCGGCGGCGCCCTCCCGGGACTTCCGGGCGGGCGCCGCCGCCGTCGCTCACACTGCGATGTTCAGGAACGTGACGGTCACCGTGTAACTCCGCGCGGTCGGGCTCGTCGGCTCCGGCACGAACGTCATCACCCCGGAGCCGCCGCACGGCACCAGCCACGTCGTGGGGATCGCGGCCGGCGCGTAGTACGCGCTGAACACGATGCTCTGGTTGGCGGCCGTCGGCGAGGCGAAGCCGGCGAGGATCTCACGGCCCTGGCTGCCGGTGTAACCCGTCGGGGTCACCGGCGGCAGGATGCTGCGGACCTCGGCCGTCTGGCCCGCGACCGGATGCCCGACCGAGGTCGAGGTGATCGGGCCGGGGCACACCACGGTCACGACCGCGTCCGCGGTCTTGCCGTTGACCAGCCCGACGAAGAACGTGTTCGGCGTGATGACGACCGGGTCCTGCGCGGTCGCGGCGGTGGCGGTGAGGGCCGGCAGGAGCGCCGCGCCGAGCGCGGCGACTGCGGCCGCGGCGAGGCGGCGGGTGGTGGGGGAGTGGGACATGTGGGCCTCCTGAATCAGTGCGCTGAAACGGTGGGGGGCGGTTCGGCGAGAAGGCAGCACGCAAACTAGGGCCGGCCGCGGGGTGCGTCAACGTCGACTGGCCGGTAGGGGCGCGAGTGTCGGTGTCCAGCCACAGACACGGCGCGCTTCCTAGGCTTTCCGGTATGCACCTCGGATTCGCTCCCCACCGCCTGTGGCCCACCACCCCCGCCGACCTCGCCGACGTCCTGGACACCGCCCGCCTCATCGAGAACCTCGGCTTCGACCACGTCATCGCCGGCCACCACCTGCTCGCCGGCGACCTGGGCCTGTCCCCGGACCCGCTTATCCTGCTGTCCGCCGTCGCCGGCGCCACCTCCCGCATCCGCGTCGCCAGCAGCATCCTGATCGCGCCGCTCTACGACCCGCTCGTCGCCGCCCACCAGGCCGCGACCCTGGACGCACTCAGCGAGGGCCGCTTCATCATGGGCGTCGGCACCGGCTGGGACCCCACCGAGTTCGCAGCCGCCGGCGCCCCGTTCGCGGAGCGCGGCAAGCGCACCGACGCGAGCCTGGCCGCGATGCGAGCCCTGTGGCGCGGCGAATCAGAACACGTCCTCGGCATGCCGCCCCGCACCCCCGACGGCCCGCCGGTCTGGATCGGCGGCACCAGCGATGCCGCCCTCCGCAGGGCTCTGCGATTCGCGACGGCCTGGCACGGCTCCGGCGACCCCGAAACCATCACCGCCACCGGCGCCCGCATCGCCGAGCTCGCCGAGAGCACCGACCGCGACCCGTCCACCCTCGCCCTGACGACGGTCGCGATGCTGCTCCCACCCGGCTTCGAGCTGTCCGGCAGGTCCCCCGGGCCCCTCCTCGGCGGCGAGCGCCCGAGCCGCGAGAGCATCGTGGACGAACTCGGCCGGCTGTCCGAGGCCGGAGTCAGCTCCTGCTCGCTGTGGGCGCCGGTGGACGCTGCGGCGCTGCCGGACGTGCTGGCGTGGGCCGCCGAGCTCGCCGAGGTCGCGGCGGAAGTCGGCTGACCGACCCTCAACAACCCTCAACGACCAGGCCGTTCACCCCTGTGGCGAACGTCACCACCCGATCGGCCCTCTGGTGTACGAAACGGTTTCGTTTCGCGGGGGAATACTGCTACTGTACGAAACGGTTTCGTACACCAAGACTTAGTGCACCCAGCCGAAAGGAGCGGCCATGGAAGCCGGGCCCAAGCTCGATCCCGAGCGTGAGCAGGCCATCCTCGGCGCGACGCTCGACCTGCTGGCCGAGTGTGGCTACGAGGCGCTGCGGCTGGACGCCGTCGCGTCCCGGGCCAAAGCCAGCAAGGCGACCCTCTACCGGCACTGGCCCGGCAAAGCCGAGCTGGTCGTGGACGCCATCCAGTGCTACGAGCAGGCCGATCTGGCCAAGAGCTCTGACACCGGCTCGCTGCGCGGCGATATCCTGGCCGCGCTGACCGGGATCCGCGACCTCATGGCCGGGGACCTCGGTCAACTCATGGCCGGGCTGATGGCGGCCCTGCAGAAAGATCCGGAACTGGCCGCCGCTGTGCGCTCCTCGATGGTCGAGGACAAGCAGCAGGTCACCCAGCGGATGCTGGACCGGGCGATCACCCGCGGTGAGTTGCCGGCCGACACCGACCCCACTGTCTTCCCTGAAGTCGCCCCGGCGGTCTTGTTCATGCGGATCTTCGTCAACGGGCAGCCCGTCGACGACGCGTACCTGACCCACCTGACCGACGACATCCTCATTCCACTGATGGCCCGAAGCCGCTAGGCGAGCCGGACCAGCCTGACTCATCCAAAGACTCGCGCGACTCGAGGGGGCCGCGCGTCGATCGAGTGCTGCCGGAAACGGCCGCCCGTCGAAAGCGAGAAGAAGCGCATGTCAACCACCACAGAAAGCCTGTCGCCAACCGGCGCGGGCGCCGGTACCGAGGCCGAGAGCCCGGCGCTCAACCCGCGCCGCTGGGCGGCCCTGGTCGTGATCGCCATCGCCCAGCTGATGATCGTGCTGGACGCCACCATCGTGAACATCGCGCTGCCGACCATGCAGCGCTCCCTGCACATATCCGACGTCAACAAGCAGTGGGTCATCACCGCCTACGCGCTGGCGTTCGGCTCGATGTTGTTGCTCGGCGGACGCGTCGCCGACTACACCGGCCGCAAGCGGGCCTTCGTCATCGGCCTGCTCGGGTTCGCCGCGGCCTCCGCGGTCGGCGGGGCGGCCACCAACGCGGCCATGCTCTTCAGCGCCCGCGCGGCGCAGGGCGTGTTCGGCGCGCTGATGGCCCCGGCGGCCCTGTCGCTGCTGACCGTCACCTTCACTGAGGAGAAGGAGCGCGCCCGCGCGTTCGGCGTCTACGGCGCCATCGCCGGCGGCGGCACCGCCATCGGCCTGATCATGGGCGGCGTGCTCACCCAGTACGCCTCGTGGCGCTGGACGCTGCTGGTGAACGTGCCGATCGCGGCCATCGCCGCGTTCATGGCCACCCGCGTGCTGACCGAGAGCAAGGCCCACGGCAACACCAAGTACGACATCCCCGGCGCGCTGAGCTCGGCCATCGGCCTGGCCGCCCTGGTCTACGGCTTCAACAAGGCCAACACCGACGGCTGGGGCTCGACCACGACGCTGAGCCTGCTGGGCGTCGGCGTGGCGCTGCTGATCGGCTTCGTGCTGTGGGAGCTGCGCACCTCGCACCCGCTGCTGCCGATGCGCGTCATCCTGGACCGCAACCGCGGCGGCTCGTTCCTCAGCTCCCTGCTGATGGGTGTGGGCATGTTCGGGGTCTTCATCTTCCTGACCTACTACATGCAGCAGATCCTCGGGTACTCGGCGCTGAAGTCCGGCTTCGCGTTCCTGCCGTTCACCTTCGGTGTGGTCGCCGGCGCCGGCGTGGCCACCCGGTTCCTGCCGCAGATCGGCCCGCGACTGCTGATGAGCGTCGGCTTCGGTCTGGCCACCGTCGGCATGGTGCTGTTCACCTTCATCGGCGTGAACACCTCCTACGCCACCCACGTCGTCCCCGCCGAGCTGGTCATGGCCTTCGGTATCGGCCTGTTCTTCGTGCCGCTGTCCTCGACCTCGCTGATCGGCGTCGCCGACCACGACGCCGGTGTGGCCTCGGCGCTGGTGAACACCACGCAGCAGATCGGCGGCGCGCTGGGCACGGCGATGCTGGTGACGTTCGCGACCACCGCGACGACGAACTACTTCACCTCGCACGCCTCGCCGACCGCGAACCCGGCGGCGCTCGCCGCGCACGCCGCGGTCCACGGCTACGTGACCGCGTTCATCTGGAGCGCCGCCATCCTCGGCGTGGCCACCCTGGTGGTCGCCACCCTGGTCAAGGCGCGCAAGGACGACCTGCCGACCGGCGGCGCCGTCCACATGGGCTGAGCCCGGACCAGCTGACCGGCTGACCAGCTGACCGGCTCACCGGCTGACGGCCCGGGTCCGGCGGGGAGACTTCCCGCCGGACCCGGGCCGCTGTCATGCCCGCCGTCTCCACGACGTCACTCCGGCGGCGGCTCCTGCTCGACCAGCTCGACGAACTCGAACACCGCGGCCTGCCCCGTGCCGATGGTGATGTGCTCGTCGGCGTAGCGCCACAGCCCCACGCCGCCCTCGCACGGCACCCTCATCTCCGGAACCGCCTCGGTCGTGGTCACGACGCGGTTGTCCGTGCGCACCCCGAGTGGCTCGGGCCCGCCCTGCAAGTAGACGACGTACACCATCGCGATCACCGCCTCGACTCCAGCAGACCACGCCGGGCGGCACTGTGCACCTCGATCCGCCACCTGTACGCCAGGCGTTCGCCTCCCCGTCGCGCCACGCCGGGCTTCAGCGGTTTCGCAGGTCATGAACCATAGACTTGATATCAGAGCACATACTCAACGGCTCACCGGACCGGCCGGCGCCTTCGAGAGGACAGGTGGAGCGTGCGCGTCCCCCGATCCGGCGCCCTGGCGCCGGCTCTTGCCCTGGCTCTGACGACGGTGCTGGCCACGGCCCTGACCTCGGCCCCGACCTCCGCCTTCGCCGCGGCTCCGGCCCGGGCGCTCTCCCGCCCCGCCGACGGCGGCTCGCACCGCTCGCCGCACACCCTCGGCCTGACCTACGCCAAGG
The DNA here is from genome assembly GCF_041262085.1 of Catenulispora sp. GAS73. Lineage (NCBI taxonomy): Bacteria > Bacillati > Actinomycetota > Actinomycetes > Catenulisporales > Catenulisporaceae > Catenulispora > Catenulispora sp. GAS73. The sequence continues at coordinate 75,610 of NZ_JBGCCM010000045.1, read as the reverse complement.
TCCCGGCCTCGACGCTGCTGTGCGCGAAGGTGGCGGCCAAGGCCGGCTACTCCTTCAACCGCACCGTCGCCACCTCGCTCGGCCAGGAACCGCAGATCGTCGTCGCGATCGCGGTGGCCATGGCCGAATCCAGCTGCGACCCCGGCGCGGTGAACGTCAACTCCGGCGGCTCGGAGGACCGCGGTCTGTGGCAGTTGAACAGCGTCTACCACCCCGAGGTCTCCAACGCCTGCGCCTTCCAGATCCAGTGCAACGCCGATGCCGCCTGGAAGGCCTCCGACCACGGTGCCGACTGGAGTCCGTGGAGTGCGTACAACAACGGTTCCTGGCGGTCCTTCGTCGGGGACGCCCGAGCGGCGATCGCCGGGGGCTTCAGCTTCCGACTCGGCAACTCCGGCGGTGGCACCTGCCTGGACGCCGACCGCGGCAACCACGCGAATGGGGCTGCGGTCCGGCAGTGGGCCTGCGACGCTGCCGATGCCTACCAACAGTGGACCGTCGTCTCGTCGAGCGTCGGCGCGCTGCCGATCCTGCGCAACGTCGGCACCGGCACCTGCCTGGACTGGGACGGCACGAAGGTCGGCAACGCGCAGCCGATCGTCCAGTGGAGCTGCAACGCCGCCGACGACGGTCAGCAGTTCTCGTTCGTCGGCAGCGGCCGGTTGAACACCGATGGTTCGGCCCAGGCGCTGATGCAGAACAGCCACGACGGCACCTGCGTGGACGCCGACCGAACCAGCCATGCCAACGGGGCGCCGATTTGGCAGTGGACGTGCGACGGGAGCGACGGCTTCCAGATGTGGAACTGAGCCGTCCGTCCTGGCGCTGCCGGCGCTACTTGTGGCGCCGGGGCTTGCCGGCCTTCGCGGACCTGGCCGTATTCGCGGTCCTCGCAGCCTTCGCGCTCTTGTTACGCGTCGCCGACTTCGCGGAGTTCGCCGACTTGGCCGGCTGGGCCGTCTTCGCAGTCTTCGCCGTCTTCCCGGTCTTCACCGCTGCCGCCGCGTCCTGCGCGCCGCGTCCCCGCGAGCTGTTCACCGTCCGGCCCCGCACGATCCCGATGAACTCCTCGACCAGGTCGCTCGTCTCGCCCTCCGGCCAGGACAGCGCGACCTGCGATTCCGGCACGCCGGTCATCGTCCGGTAGGTGAGGTCCTTGCGGTGGTGCAGCCGCGCCAGCGACTGCGGCACCAGCAGCACCCCGATCCCGGCCGCTACCAGCTCGATCGCGTCGGCGGTGGTCTCCGGCCGGGAGATCGCGGGCCGGCCCGGCAAAGTCTCCCACTCCAGGCAGTCGTCCATCGGATGCAGCACGATGTAGTCGGCGAGGTCCTCGGGAGTCAGCTCCTCGGCCGCCGTCAGCTCGTGGTCCTTGGGCACCACGGCCACGGTAGTCTCGGCGTAGAGCGGGATGGCGCTGAGCCGGTCCCGGTCCACCGGCAGCCGCACCAGACCGGCGTCGGCACGTGCTTCGACCAGCGTCGCCTGGGCTTCGGCCGCCGTCACTGCCACCAGCTCCAACGGGACCTCGGGCAGCCGTTCACCCCACGTGCGCACCCACTTCGCGGGCGTCACGCCGGGAACGTAGGCGAGCCGGAAGGTCGGGGTCGGAACGGTGCCTGTCACTCGGTCAGGGTACCTGCCGTGATCGGTATCCTCCGGCGCGATCACCGGCCGCGTCCGGCTCGATTAGGGTTGGACCCATGACGTCGCAGAAGTCCCCCCAGACGATGAAGCCCGCGACAGCGGCGAAGAAGCTGGGCGTATACCTTGAGGCCACCCCCGAAGAGTTCCAGGAGGGGGTCGTCTCCCGCGACGAGCTCGACGCGCTGCAGGCCGACCCGCCGGAGTGGCTTCGCGACCTGCGCCGTGACGGACCGCACCCGCGTCCCGTGGTCGCCGCGAAGCTCGGGATCTCGATCTCGGGGCTGGCGCGCGGCGGTGTCACCGAGCCCCTGACCAGCGCGCAGATCGAGGCCATGCGGGCCGACCAGCCCGAGTGGCTGCGGACCGAGCGGGCGATCCAGGCCGAGGTCCGGCGGGAGGCGGTGCGGGTCAAGGACAAGAAGGCCGCCGAGGAGAAGAAGGCTGCGAACAAGGCGGCGGCCCCGCCGCCGAAGCGTACGGCCGCCAAGCCCGGGAAGCGCGCGGCCGCCAAGCCCAGTTCGCGTCGGGGGCGCTGATCCGCTGAAGTACTGAGCCCCACTGAGCCCCACCGCCGCCGATGGTCAGCTCGGATCGAGCTCATCGTCGTCCCACAGTGCGGGTTGGTTCTCGACGGCCCGCACTGTGGGCTTAGTCCCTGCCTTCCGGAAGTTCGGAGGTTGCTCTTCTTCGGCCGGTTTCGGGCGGTTCAGCCCGTACGCCTTCGCGAACTCGCGCACCGCGGACGTGATCCGGTCCTGATACCAGGACGGGGCGTACGAACCGTTGCGGTACAACGCGCGGTAGCGGGGGACCAGGCTCGGATAGGTCGCCTGCAGCCACTTGTAGTACCACTCGCGCGCCCCGCTGCGTAAGTGCAGCACGATCGGGGTCACCGAGCGCGCCCCGGCCTCGGCGATCGCCGCGACGGTCGCGCGCAGCTGCTCGGGGGAGTCGGTGAGGAACGGCAGGATCGGCGCCATCAGCACTGAGCAGCCCAGGCCCGCGTCGGCCAGTGTGCGCACGGCGTCCAGGCGGCGTGCGGGACTCGGCGTCCCGGGCTCGACCGTGCGCCAGACGCTCTCGTCGATCGACCCGACGGACATCGCCAGCCCGACCGACACGTCCTGCGCGGCGGCCTCCAGCAACGGCAGGTCGCGCAACATCAGCGTGCCCTTGGTCAGGATGGAGAACGGCGTCCCGGAGCGGGCCAGCGCCTCGATGATGCCCGGCATCAGCCGGTACCGGCCCTCGGCGCGCTGGTAGCAGTCGACGTTGGTGCCCATCGCCACGTGCTCCCGCTGCCAGGACGGCCGCGCCAGCTCCCGCCGCAGTACTTCCGGGGCGTTCACCTTCACGACGATGCGCGTGTCGAAGTCGAGGCCGGCGTCGAAGTCCAGGTAGGTGTGCGTCTTGCGGGCGAAGCAGTAGACGCAGCGGTGCCCGCACCCGCGGTAGGGGTTGATGGTCCAGCCGAACATCGGCGACTCGCCCGGGACTTTGTTCAGGACCGACTTCGCGCGTACCTCGTAGAACGTGGCGCCCCGGAAGCCCGGCGTGTCGAACGTGCGGACGACGGTGTCGGACGCCGCGAACAGCCCGGCTTGCACGGGTTGCCCGGCGCCGGAGCCGGGGGAGTCATTCCCCGTGTGCTCCGCGTCCTCCGCCGCGTCGGTGTTTCCGCTGATCAGCTGCCCGGACCATCTCATGCGAGCCACTATAGAACGAATGTTCGATCAGTGGGGAGAGGCCGGCAGTCGGGCGCGTCACATCAGTAGTGACGATCACTCTCTTGACACATACTGAAGCCAGCCATGGAACAGCCAGCGGACCACACCGTGCACTGGCAGCCGGCGTTCCCCGTGAACGCCCGGCTCACCCTGTCGAGCCTGCGCCACGGCTTTCGCGACCCGACCCACCGCGTCGAGCCGGACGGGACGTTGTGGCGTACCGCGCTGACCGGCACCGGCGCCGTCACCTACCGCATCCGCCAGCACCGCCTGGACGACCTGGTCATCGAGGCCTGGGGCCCCGGCGCCGCCGAACTCGCCGACGGCATCCGCGACGAACTCGGCGCCCGCGACCACCCCGAGCACTTCCAGCCGGAGCAGCCCCTGCTGCGCGCCGCGCGCCGCCGCCTGCCGGGCCTGCGCGTCCCGGCCACGGGGCGGCTGTTCGAGGCCGCGGTCCCGGCGATCATCGAACAGCGCGTCGTCGGCAAGGACGCCACAGCCGGCTGGACCCGCCTGGTGAAGATCCACGGCACCTCCGCCCCCGCCCCGGGCCCAGCACCGGCCGGCATGCGCGTCCCCCCGACACCCGCGGTATGGGAGCAGATCCCCAGCTGGGACTGGCGTCAGGCGGGCATCGACCACCAACGTTCGCGCACTGTCATCCTCACGGCGCGCGTGGCGGCCCGCCTCGACCAGTCAGCAGCCGATCCCGAGGAGGCGTACCGCCTGATGGCCGCGGTCCCCGGCATCGGCATCTGGACCGCCGCGCAGGTCGGCCACCGCGCCCTCGGCGACGCCGACGCCCTCCCGCTCGGCGACTACCACCTGGCCCGCATGACCGGCATGGCACTCCTAGGCCACCCCCTCGCCGACGACGAGGTCGAAGCCTTCTACGAGCAATGGCGCCCGCACCGCTACCGCGTCTGCCGACTACTGGAGCTCACTCCCGGCGCCGCGCCCCGCCGCGCTCCACGTGCGCCGCGGAACCGGCCGATGCGCTGAGGCGGGGTGATGCCGGCCGGTTGCGGACCATGCGCTTGCCGCCCGCCGCGAGAGCCCGCGCCTGTCGCCGTGCCTGGCCCGACGTGCCTGGCCCGCCGCGCCGGCCGCTGCTCGCACGTGCCACCACTCCGCGTCGTGTCTGCCGACCGGCCTGCCGCCGCGCCGAGCGCTACGGCGCCATGCTCGCCGCGCTCCTGGCCGACCACGCCGGCGCCGCGCACTCCTACTACTTCGACGTCCCCTTCGACGTCACCGTCGAGCGCCACTTCACCAAGCCGAACCACGCCGACTGGACCGTGGACGACATGCGCGGCTGGTACGTCGAGGACGACGTGCTCCCCGGCGGCGTGGACCGCCTCATCGGGGCCGACAGCACGGAGCACGACACCGTCGAGCGTGTCCTCGCCGAGACCGGCCTGCTCCTGGCCGACCGGCCGGCGCACCCGAGCCTGGCCGACTGACTGCCGACGCCGGCCACGATCGCCCGCGAACGCCTGATTCGGCTCACTAAAATCGCCATATCGGCGATCCCATCATCCCCGGGATCCTTGTAGCCTGCGCTAGAGGAGCCAAGACGATGTCGTACCCGGCAGACCCGTCACACCCCGCAGAGCCGTCATACCCCGCAGACCGCTACCACGGCGACACCGGCGAGGTCAGCGCCACCTTCCGCCCCGTCGCGGCCCCCGCCGAGATCACCTACAACTCCGGCGGCCAGTGCCACTACCTGGCCACGACCGCCTCGACCGGCGGCGAGTTCGGCCTCTACCGCTGGGACTTCTCGGCCCGCCAGGGCGGCCCGGACACCCACTTCCACAAGGCGATCTCCGAGTCCTTCTTCATCCTGCACGGCACGGTGAAGCTCTTCGACGGCGAGAAGTGGATCGACGCACGCCAGGGTGACTTCCTCTACGTCCCGGCCGGCGGCCTGCACGCCTTCAAGAACGAGTCCGGCCAGCAGGCGTCGATGCTGCTGCTGTTCGCCCCCGGCGCCCCGCGCGAGGGCTACTTCGAGGGACTGCTCGAAGGCATCGCCGACGACCAGCGCGCCGAGTTCATGCTGAAGCACGACACCTACTGGGTCTGATCGCCGGTGCGCCTGGCTGACGACTCGCCGACCGACCAACCGACCGGACCGACCGGCCGACCACGCCGCTAACTCCCGGCCGCCTGTCCCCGCGCCGCCGTCAAATGCGCGAACACGACCACGTTCCCCAAGTACTCATGGCGCCGCTTGTCGAACCCCGCCCCGCACGTGATGACCCGCAGCTCGGCGCGCGCCGCGTCGCCGTAGACCTTGTCGTTCGGGAACGCCCGAGCGTCGTACGCCTGCACCGCGTCGATCGTGAACACCGCCGTCACCCCGTCGGCCCGGTCGACGTCCACCTCCGCGCCGGGCTTCAGCGCGCCCAGGCCGTAGAACACCGCAGGGCCCTGATCGTTGTCGACGTGCCCTGCGATCACCGCCGTCCCGATCTCGCCGGGCGACGCCCCGTCGCCGTACCAGCCCGCGAGGTTCCGGTCCTGCTCCGGCGGGGCGGCCAGGCGCCCGGTGGAGTCCAGGGCGAGGGACATCAGCGGCGCGCTGACATTGATCGCCGGGATGCGCACGCGCGTCGGTGTCGCCGCTCCGAGAATCGGCGGCGTGTCCATCGGCTGGATCTTGCTCGCGTCGAACGCCGGTGCCGGGCCGGCGGCCCTCGAAAACCCTTGCGCGGCCGTCGGCTGGGGAGGCGGAGTCGGGGTGTGCAGGCTGTCGGCCACCATTACGACGCCGGCACACAGCCCGAGCGAGACGACTGACGCGGTCAGCACGCCGCGCGCCGAGATCCCATGCCGAGCCTTCGCCGTGGCGGTGCCTTCGCCGTCATCAGAAACCCGCCTCGCATCTCCGTGCTTCATCGCACATCTCTCGCAGAAGTCGTGTAGCTGGTGAACCATCACGGCCTTAGCGCGCCCCGAACCAACATTCGAGGCGCGCTCGACCACATGACGCCGATTTATCGATATGCCGACACCGATACCGCCACCCGCAGCGTCAGCTCTCGCCGCCCACGCGCCGCCGCCGCAACACCAGCGCGCCCGCACCGGCCGCGCCCAGCACGCCCACACCGCCGGCCAGCTCGCCGCCGTTCACGCCCTGGCTCGTGCTGCCGACACCGGTGCGCATCGCACCGTGCGGGTGGCGGCGGTGGTCGCGGTCCCGGTCGCGGTCCCGGTCGCCCTTGCACACCTTCTCGGCCGTCGCGATCGCCTCCTTGGCCTCGCCCATCAGGTCGGTCAGGTTCTGCTCCTCGGCGGTGCCGGGGTGCCCGCCGGCCGCGACCTGCTCCTTCAGGTCGGCGGCCGCGGCGTTGAAGTCGTGCTTCGCCTTCTCCGCGGCCGAGATCGCGCTCCAGCAGGTGCCCTTGGCATCCTGCGGAGCGGCGGTCGCGGCGTGGGCCGCCGGAGCGGTCAGGACGAGGCCCGCGGTCAGCACGGCGGCGGCGGTCACGGTGGTTTTGATCGAGCGCATCTGTCAGCCCTTTCGTCCACGGGCCGCGACGCCTGCTGCGCCGCTGCTGGATCCCCGTGTCACGAAACAGGCAATAGCCGCTGACCGGGCAGATGATGCGTGAAGTCTGATGATCGAACTCGTGGACCCGCGCCCCCGGGCCCGGACAACCAGCAGGTCAGAAAGCTCTTTCAGAGGATCTTAAGGTTCGACGATTCCGGCACCCGAACGGGTGAGACGACACGCCCGGGCCGGTCAGAGCCCTGTCGCGCCGAACGCCTCAAGACTCCCGCAGCTGCCGGAAGGCAGCCGCCCCAGCTCCCGCGAGATCGCCGAGCCGGTTGCGGTCCAGCCGGGAGCGCCGGCCGTCGGTCCGATAATCTCAGAGCCATGATCGATATGACCAGGGTCCTGGCGGACACCCCGGGGGCGGCGAAGCAGGTCTTCCTGAACAGCGCCGGCAGCTCGCTGCCGCCGGCGCCGGTCCTGCAGGAGGTGATCGGCCACCTGCGGCGGGAGGCCGAGATCGGCGGCTACGAGGCGCTGGACGAGCGGGCGGCCGACCTCGAAGCCGGCTACGCGGTCTTCGCCGAGCTCCTGGGCTGCCGCCCCGACCAGGTCGCCTTCACCGACAGCGCGACGCGCTCCTGGCTGGCGGCGTTCGACGCGGTGCCGCTGGCCGCCGGCGACCGGATCCTGGTCGGCGAGCTCGAATACGGCGGCAACGCCATCCCGCTGCTGATGCGCGCCCAGGCCGTCGGGGCCTCGGTCGAGCTGGTGCCCAGCGACGCCGACGGCACGTTCTCCGCCGAGGCGCTGGCCGACCTGCTCGACGAGCGTGTCAAGCTGGTGTCGGTGGTCCAGGTCCCGACCAACGGCGGCGCGGTCGCCGACGTCCGCCGGATCAGCGACGCCGCCCACGCCGCCGGCGCCCTGGTCCTGCTCGACGCCTGCCAGGCCGTCGGCCAACTGGCGGTCGACGCCGAAGCCCTGGACGCCGACATCCTCACCGGCACCGGCCGCAAGTGGCTGCGCGCCCCGCGCGGCACCGGCTTCCTCGTGGTCCGCGACCGTGCCAAGGCCGTCCTGCGCCCCAAGCTCGCCGACCTGCAGGGCGGCACCTGGACCGGCCCCGACACCTACACGCTGCGCGACGACGCGCGCGTGTACGAACTCTGGGAGAACGACACCGCTGCCCGCCTCGGCCTGATCGCGGCTGCCCGCTACCTCCTTGACCTCGGCCCCGCAGCAGTGGAGCAGGAGGTTATGCAGCGCAGCGAGCACCTGCGCACGGCACTGGCCGCGATCCCCGGCGTGACCGTGCACGACCTCGGCGCCCGCAAGAGCGGCCTGGTCACCTTCGGCATCGCCGGCCTCGAAGCCACCGAGGTGCAGGCGGCGCTGGCGCGACGGGACGTCGCGGTGAGCGTCTCGTGGCGCTCGTCGACGTACTACGACATGGCCCGGCGCGGTCTGACGGAGGTGGTGCGCGCCTCGCCGCACTACTTCGTGACCGAGGCGCAGCTGGATGCCGCGGTCGGCGCGGTCGCGGAGGTGGCTCGGGAGGCTGCCGACTAGGAGATCCGTGAGGAGGCTGTTTGCATTCCGCGCGGAATCGCCTTCTGTTCATCCTCCCGCCGCGCCCACGTTCCGAACCGCTCCGGCGGGGCCAACCCGGCGTGGAATCATGAACCCGTCCCCGCCTCCGACGGCGGTAGATCGGGTCTGCGCGGAGGTGGTCGATGGCGTCGTGGGGGCAGTTCCCGTCCAGTGGAGTCTGGAGGCGTCCGGCGTTCCGCTGGGTGGACGCCGTCGTGCTGGTCGGCGTCGCCGTGCTGCTGTTCGGCCTGCTGCGCCTGGCGCCGGCGCTGAACGCGCCGTTCCTGCCGAGCCAGGCGCCCTCGGCCGTGTCGACCGATCCGAGCGAGCTGCCGTACTACGCCGTGCGCTCGCTGCTGCGCATGTTCATCGCGCTGGTGCTCTCGGTCCTGTTCACCTTCGTCTACTCCACCGCCGCCGCGCGCCTGCCCCGGGCCTCGAAGGTGCTGATCCCGCTCCTGGACATCCTGCAGTCCGTGCCGGTGCTGGGCTTCCTCACCGTGACGGTCACCGCCTTCATCAACCTGTTCCCCGGCTCCTCGCTCGGCCTGGAGTGCGCGTCCATCTTCGCGATCTTCACCGCGATGGCGTGGAACATGACCTTCGCCTTCTACCAGTCGCTGATCTCCCAGCCGCGGGACCTGGACGAGGCGGCGCGCATCATGCGCCTCACCAAGTGGCAGCGGTTCTGGCGCCTGGATGTGCCCGGCGGCATGATCCCGCTGGTCTGGAACGGCATGATGAGCTTCGGCGGGGCCTGGTTCTTCCTGGCCGCCTCCGAATCCATCAGCGTCCTGAACCACACCTACGCCCTGCCCGGCATCGGCTCCTACGTCGCCGCCGCGATGCAGCAGGGCAGCCTGGGCAAGGTCGGGATAGCGATCGTGGTGATGGTCGTGATGGTGATCGCGGTCAACATCCTGTTCTGGCGGCCCATGGTGGCCTGGTCCGAGCGCTTCCGCGCCGAGGACTCCGCCGCCACCGACAAGCCGCGCAGCGTGGTGCTGGACCTGCTGCGCCGCTCGGTGGTGCCGGCCGCGGTGGCCCGGCCGGTGCGGCCGGTCGGCCGGTTCCTGGACCGGCTCACGCGGCCCTTCGGCCTGGCCGAGCACCCGCTGTCCAAGCCGGCGGTGCGGCAGCGGACCGGGGACGTGTTCTTCGCCGGCGTCGTCACCGCCGCGGTGGCCTTCGGCGCCTGGCGCGCCGCGACCTACCTGCACGCGCGCGGCGCGCTGGGCCAGTTCGGCCACGCCTTCCTCCTCGGCGGCCTGACGTTCTCCCGCGTCGTGGTGCTGCTGATCTTCTCCACGGCGATCTGGGTGCCGATCGGCGTCTGGATCGGCATGAACCCCCGGGTCTCGCGCATCGCGCAGCCGGTGGTGCAGGTGGCCGCCAGCTTCCCGGCGAACCTGCTGTTCCCGTTCGCGACCGCGTTCTTCATCGCCACCGGTGTCAGCCTGAACTTCGGCGGCATCCTGCTGATGGCCCTGGGCGCGCAGTGGTACATCCTGTTCAACGTCATCGCCGGGGCCAGCGCCATCCCCTCCGACCTGCGCGAGGCGATGCGGCTGATGGACGTCAGGGGATGGCTGCGCTGGAAGCGCTTCATCCTGCCGGCGATCTTCCCGGCGTATGTGACCGGCGGCATCACCGCCGCCGGCGGGGCCTGGAACGCCTCGATCGTCGCCGAGATCGTCGTCTACGGCAAACACCACCTGGAAGCCGCGGGCCTGGGTGCCTACATCGCCAAGGCCTCCGCTTCCGGCGACTTCCCCGAGGTGCTGATCGGCGTGGTCGTGATGAGCGTGTACGTGGTCGGACTGAACCGGCTGTGGTGGCGGCGCCTGTACGCCCTGGCCGAGGCGAGGTATTCCCTGTGAGCGCGAAGGAGCCGGCCGTGACCGAGAGGGTCCCGCACGCCGCCAACACCGTCATCGTCGAGGCCGAACGCGTCACCAAGACCTTCACCACCCCCGACGGCCACGCGCTGCCGGTCCTCGACGGGGTCTCCCTGACGCTGCGCGAGGGCGAGATCGTCGCGCTGCTGGGCAAGTCCGGCTCCGGCAAGTCCACGCTGCTGCGCTGCATCGCCGGCCTGATCGCCCCCTCCTCCGGCACCGTGGAGTACCGCGGCGAGCCGCTGAACGGCGCCAACCCCGGCGTGGCGATGGTCTTCCAGTCCTTCGCGCTCCTGCCGTGGCTCACCGTGCAGCAGAACGTGGAGCTGGCGATGCAGGCCCGCGACGTCCCCGAGGCCGAGCGCCGCGACAAAGCCCTGCGCGCCATCGACCTGATCGGCCTGGACGGCTTCGAGTCCGCCTACCCCAAGGAGCTCTCCGGCGGCATGCGCCAGCGCGTCGGCTTCGCCCGCGCCCTGGCCGTGGAGCCCGACGCGCTGCTGATGGACGAGCCCTTCTCCGCCCTGGACGTCCTCACCGCCGCCAACCTGCGCGGCGAGCTGACGAAGATGTGGGAGAGCCGCGAGTTCCCCACTAAGGCGGTGCTGATCGTCACCCACAACATCGACGAGGCGGTCCAGCTCGCCGACCGCATCCTGGTCCTGTCCTCGAACCCGGGCCGCATCCTGGCCGAGCTCCGCGTGGACCTGCCCCGCCCCCGCGACAAGCGCGACCCCGGCTACGAGGAACTCGTCGACACCGTCTACGACATCCTCACCGGCCGCGAGTCCGCGCTGGAGAAGGCCGAAGTCATCGCGCCGGCCGCCGTCGCCGCCCTGACCCCGATCGACCTGCCGCTGCCCGAGGCCTCCGTCGGCGGACTGTCCGGCCTGCTGGAGATCCTGGACGCCCGCGGCGGCCGCGACGGCCTGGCCGAGATCGCCGAGGACCTGAACTTCGAGGTCGACGACCTGCTGCCGCTGGTCGACGCCGCGGTGATGCTCACCATGGCCACGGTCTCCGGCTCCGACATCGAGATCACCGACGAGGGCCGGACCTTCGTGGTCTCGCCCACCGACCCCGCCAAGGCCCAGTTCGCCGGGCTCGTGGTCCAGCACGCCCCGCTGGTCGGCGCGATCGTCAAGGCCCTGCGGGCGACCAAGGACGGGTCGCTGCGCGAAGGGTTCTTCGTCGACCTGCTGCGCCGCGGCTTCTCCGAGGACGAGGCCCGGCGGCAGTTGGGCATCGCCATCGACTGGGGCCGCTGGGCTGAGCTGTTCGCCTACGACGCCGAGCGCGGCGAGCTGATTCTGGAGGCGCCGGAGCCGGTGGTGACCGGGGGAGCGCGGCTCTGATTCTTGCTATCCGGCCGCCGCCGACATGTGAGCGCGGTCTGTAACGTCTGGAGACCGTCTGGAGGAAACCTGAAGCCGGGTGTCAGACGCTGGAAACATGACGGTTACTGCGACTGGGACAGCTAACGGGACGGCGACTGCGGCGACTGCGGCGACTGCGACGGCGGCGATTGCGACGGCGGCGCCGGGGTCTACCGGCTCGCCGGGCTCACGGGGCCGCGTCCGCATCGCGATCGTGAGCCCCGACATCCTGGCCCGGATCCGGCAGGAGTTCGCCAGCAGGGGCCTGGCCGTGAGCATCGACCGGCTGCCCGCCCTGGAACTCACCGTCCAGCCCGGCCCCGGCGCACCCCCGGCCGCCGCCGCGCTCGCCGACGTGCTGAGCCGCCTGGCCGGCCCGGCGGCCCACAAAGCCCCCGCCGCCAGCGCGCACTACCAGCTCTCGCTCGTCGCCGAGGCAGCCCGCCCCGACGCCGACACCACGCGCCCGCGCCACCGCCGCCCCCCGACCGCCCCGCCCGGCCACCCGGCCCCGGGCCACCCGGCTCCCGGCCACCGCCCCGGACCCCGCACTCAAACCCGCGACCTGTCCCCGCGCGAGGCCGAGGTGATGAGCTGCATCAGCCACGGCATGCTGAACGCCGACATCGCCGAGCGCATGCGGCTGAGCCAGAAGACGGTCAAGAACCACGTCAACCACATCTTCGCCAAGCTCGGCGCGCGCAGCCGCGTTGAGGCGGTGCTGGTGTGGCAGGGGCTGGAGGGTGGCGGGGGCTGACGCGGTGGCGATATTCCCACGCCTAATCGTCAACGCGGTGCACGGTGCCGACGAGCGCGATTGCGGTCGGCGGCGTCGATCTCGGCGGCGCGCAGCCGCACGACGTCGTCCAGCACGTCGGCCGGCAGCGGCTGCTCGATGTGGAACCGGATGGCCCCCGACGACAGCGAGAACCCGTCCAGGCGCTCGGCGACCTGTGCGACCACCTTGCCGCTGAACGGGTAGAGCGCGAGATGCTTCGCGGTCTGCATGGTCGCGATCAAGCCTTTGCCCTGGTAGAGCAGCGCGGGCATCGCGTAGCTGCGCCCCTCGACGGCGTCGGGCACCAGTTCCAGCGCTCGGCGGCGCATGCCGTCGAAGAGATCCCCGACGTCGGTCGGCAGGGTCGCGTAGTAGTCGGTGACTTCTCCCATTTCGGCGACATTAGCGCACCTCGCCGCCGCCGGCCTGCGCTCAGGCCGCTACGACGCTGCCCGCCAGTTGGAGGTCCCCCAGGAACTCCAGAACTTCCTTCGCTTCCTCGGCTGCCAGCTCTTGGAACTGGGCCAGCGCACGCTTCGCCATCGCCGCGGCCGCGTCCCGTTCCAGGGAACGGACTCGTGCCAGCGCGAGCAGCGCCAGGCCCTCGTGGTAGCGGTCGCCGGCGGCCTGGGTCACGCGGAGCGCGCGCACCAGGCAGGACTGCGCGGCGATCGGGTCGCTGAGGCCGTTGCGGGCGAGGCCCAGGTTGATCAGGAGGTTCGCTTCCAGCAGCGGGCTGTCGCAGGCGCGGGCCTCGACGAGGCCGGACTCGGCGTGCGCGACCGCTTCGAGCCAGCGGCCGGTCTCGGTGTAGAGCTCGCAGAGTACGTCTTCGGCTGCCGCGCGTTGGTACTCGTCGTCGGATGCGGCTGCCAGGGCCAGCGCCTCCAGTCCGGCTGCCAGCCCTTGTTCGTATGCCTTCGAGGCTCGCATCACCGACGCCAGTGTGCTGAGCAGGGCGACGCGGAGCGGGGGTTCGTCGGCGGCGTCCAGCAGGTCGAGGGCCTTGTACAGGTCGGCGACGGCCGCGTCGGCTCGTCCGGTGCGGCAGTGCGCGACGCTCATGTGGATCAGCAGGGCCACTCGCGCTCGCCGGTCGCCGGAGGCTTCGGCGGAGCGCGTCGCGATTCGTAGCAACTCCAGCCAGTCGGATGCTGAGCCGCTGGCGTAGAAGTAGTCGAACATCAGGTACGTCAGGCGCCAGGTCGACAGGTGGTCCGCTGAGCGTGCTGTGCTGCGGATGAGGGCACTGATGTTCGGCCACTCCTGGGCGCACCAGCGGAGGAGGTCGTCTTGGCTGGCGAAGGGCTGGGGTTCGTGCGGGACGTCGGTGGTCGTGGTCGAGTCGCCGGCGCCGGTCGCGTTCGTATCGCCGACGGCGTTCGCACCAGCGCCGCTGGGCGCAGGCCTCTCGGCGATCCGCCGTCGTCCCGCGCCGGCCATCTGTGAAAGCGTCGCCGTGTACCAGTCGCTCACCCGATTCCGCGCCGCACGCACCTCGTCGTCGGGCAACCTTCGTGCTAGCTCCCTGATATATGTCCGCGTCAGGTCGTGCATCGTGTAGCGGTCCCCGTGCTGCTCCAGCAGGTGCTGCGCGCTCAGCCGTTGCATCAGCTCCGAAGCCTGCGCCACCGGCACGTCCAACAACGCCGCCGCGCAGTACCGCGTCAGGTTCACTCCCGGGAACGCCCCCAGCATCCGGCAGGCGCGCGCGGTGTCCGCGTCCAGCGCGTCGAACGAACACGCCATGACGCTGCGGACCGAGCACAGGTCGTCGTTCTCCAGGCGTAGCGTGTCAAGGCGCTGGTGCGCGTCCTCCAGGCTCGCCACCAGGTTCGCTATGCGCCCGTCGGACACTGCGACCAGCTGCTCCGCTGCGATCCGCAGCGCGAACGGCAGGTGGTCGCAGAGCTGCGCCAGGCGGCGCGCCGCCGGCGCCTCGGCGTTCACGCGCTCGGCGCCGACCGCGTCGGCCAGGAGTCCGAGGGCGTCGGCTACGGCCAGGGGGGCGAGCGTCACCCGGCGCGCCGCGTACTTCACCGCGAGCCGGCCGAGGCGCTCCCGGCTGGTGACCATGACGAAGCTGGAGCCGGTGCCCGGCAGCAGGTCCTCGACTTGTTCGGCCGAGCGTGCGTTGTCCAGCAGGACGACCATGCGGCGCCCCGCGACGATGCTCCGCCAGAGGGCGACGCGCTGCTCGTGCTCGGGCGGGACTGTCGCGACGCCGAGGGAGGCTAGTAGTTGGTGTAGGGCGGCTGACGGCGTGAGGGCGGGGTGTGTGGGGTCGAAGCCGCGCAGGTTGATGTAGATCTGGCCGTCCGGGTACGCCTCGCGCAGCTGGTGTGCGCAGCGCACCGCCAGGGTCGTCTTGCCGATGCCGCCGACGCCGACCACCATCACGACGCGGGGCGAGCAGGTGCCGTCGGCGCGTGCGTGTTCCAGCACTTGGTCGACGTCTTCGGTGCGGCCGATGAAGGAGGCGCTGTCGTGGGGGAGTTGGGCTGGGACGGTGGGGCGGGCGGTTACGTCGGCGATGGGGTGGAGTAGTTCCTTGACGGGACGGGGGCCGGTACCGGGACCGGGATGGGGGCGGAGACCGGGATGGGGGCGGGGACCGGGACGGTGCACGCGCGGTGTGTCCTGGGCGAGGATCGCCATCTGCACGGCTTGAGTTGAGGCTTCTGGTTCGATCCCCAGCTCGTCGGCCAGTACGCGATGCAGCATCTGGTACTGCGCCAAGGCGTCGGCGGTGCGACCACTGCGATGCAGGGCCATCATCAGCGCTGATCGCAGGCGCTCGTCGAAGGGATGGGCTCGCGCGTGTACGGCGAGTTCGTCGGCGGCTGCGGCGAGGTCGGCGGAGCGGGCGTCGCCGGCGTTTCCGGCGTCGATCAGCAGTTCGGTGCGGTCGACGAGCAGGCGGAGCCGCATGTCGGCGAGTCGCGTGCGTTGGTCGGCGGCGAAGGGGCCGGGGAGGGCTTCGAGCGGGCGGCCGCTGCGCCACAGGGTCAGGGCGGAGTCCAGCGCCGCGATCGCGCGGTGGCGGTCGCCGGCGTCTCGGGCGGTGCGTGCGGTGGCTGCGAAGTGTTCGGCGCGGTTGAGGTCCAGCGCTTGCGGGCGGAGTTGCAGGAGGTATCCGGAGCTGCCGCCGACGAGGGCGTCGCCGAGGCCGAGGTTTGACAGGGCGCGGCGTAGTCCGGAGATGTAGGTGTGGAGGTTTCCGGCTGCGGTCATGGGGACGTCTTCGCCCCAGATGCGGTCGATCAGCTCTGCGCGTGCGACTGCGGTGCCTGCGGCCATTGCTAGGGCTGCGAACGCGGCGCGCTGCTTTGGGGCGCCGAGTGCGATTTCGTGGGTGGTGGTGGTGGTGGTGGTGGTGGTGGTGGGCTCGTGGTTGTCGACGAACGCCCGTAGTGGGCCCAGGACCTCGACGCGGAGGCGCCTACCACCATCTTCCATGCGCGCGTCCCTCCCTGGCCGATCCCGTGCCACCCTCGGATGTTGCTTCGCTTGCGATTAGGGGTGGTATTCGCATTGTTTACGCTTGGATCGGTGTCAGGTCAAGATGTCAGCGCTCTGACGTGCATTCGGTGGATGCTTGTTGGACACCTGGGCGCCTCTGTTTGGCAGGTGCGGTGAGGTTGTGGGTTTACAGGCGATCTTTACGGCTTCGCGCAGGGGTTGATGGCCTCGCGGGGGACGCAGTTTGGTTGAGCGACTCGTTTCGCGCTGGCGGCCGGCGGTTTGTGCGTACACGACCGCGCGGGGTTCAGGGTTCTGTGGCGGGGCGTTGGCGGCTGGCGGTTTGCGCGTGCAAGACCGCGCGCCGGTCCGAGTCACTGCGCATGTCGTAGGCGGCAATCGTTGGGCGTGGTGGGCACCTTGAGGCCTCCGGCGGGCGCTCTACAGCGAGGGGGCGACCCGCGCGTCGGGCTTGGGGGCGGCGGTCCGCGACTGGTCGGCTTTCTATCCGCTGTTGCCTGCGTTGCGCTGCTTGGTGGCGGTGTTGCTTGTGGTCGCCAGGTTCTGGGTCCCTCGCCGCGTCGTCGCCGTAGACGGAACCAGCCCGGTTTGGCGGAATCAAGCCGCATCGCTGTTGCTGTGGTCCAGCCTCGTCCGGCTTGACACCGCCAAACCGGCCAGGTTGGCAGAGCCCGCCGACGCGGCGAGGGACCCAGAACCAACACCCCGCATGGTCCGGTCGGACACGACTCACCACGTGGCCGGTCGCGCTGCTCCGTCACCACCCGAGGCACCTAGGCGCTGGAGCCGCCCGAAGCGGACCACTGCGGCAGCCTGCTGTCGGACCGCTCCCGAAGCCCAGGCCGCCGTCAGCCCCTCACGCATGCTCCAGCGGCCGCTTCCCATGCAGCCGTACCGGCTCGCCCAGCAGGCCTGTGTCCAGTGTTCCGGCGGCGTCGGCGACCAGGCGCCAGCTGGCGTTCTTCGGGGTGCCCAGGACCAGGACTGACCAGCGGCCGTCGGTGGCGCCGGCTAGGGCGCTGACGCGTTCGGGTTCGCGGCCGGTGGGGGCGTGTGCCAGGACCAGGACTCCGCCGTCGGATTCGTCGAGGGTGGCTGCTGCGGCCTCGATGCTTGGGGCGTCCTCGACGCCTGGGAGTTCCTCGGCGGTGGAGCCGAAGCCGATGCGGAGTACCGTGGTGCCGCGGGACCAGGGGCTGCCGGCCAGTTCGCGGATCCAGTCCGCGACCAGGGGTTTGGTCAGGCGGGATTCGCCTTCCAGGCTGATCATGCCGTGGGCTTCGGCGAGGTTCAGCAGGACTCTGCCTTGGTCGGTGTCGCCGGTGGAGACCAGGCGCGGGTACGGGGCGGGTAGTGCGTCGTCGACCGGGGCGCTCTGCAGGAGTCGGAGGGGTGCCGACCACGAGCGGCCCTGGTGTTCGGCGGTCCAGTTCTGCGGGGGTTGCTCGTCGGGGCGGGCTAGGCGCAGGGTGATGGTGTCGGTGCCGACCACGAGCGCTGCGACGCCCGGTAGTGGCCGGTTGTTCTGTGCGCATGCGGTTGCCAGTGTTCGCAGTACCCGGTCGATGGTCCAGGCTGCCGCTTCGTCGCGGGGTGCGGCCGGGCCGGGGCGGCGCGTGCGGCGGGATCGCGTTGCGGCGGCGAGTTTGGTGAACAGGCCGGTGCGCAGTGCCCACCACACCGCACCGGCTATGAGCAGCAGGGGCAGTGCGATCGCGAGGATCAGTGGCAGCGGGTTGCTGGAGGATTTCGTGGATGCCGAGGGTGCCGGGGCGGCAGCACTCTGCGAAACGTCCTGCGGGGCGCTGGCTGAAGCGGAGGGCGGTGCGGCGGAGTTGGACCCCTGAGATGCCGGCGGCTGTCCGGATCCCAACCCCGCGTACGTCGGCAGGGGGCCGGCTATGAGGCCGTCGCCTTCGGCGTCCTCGGGCAGTGCCACGAGCCAGCCCGGGTCGAGCTTCGTCGGGTCCTTCAGGGTCTTGCCGTCGGGTTCCTTGCGTCCCTGGTTCAGGGTGACGACGTCGTTGGTCCGGTTCTGGGTCCCGAGGAACCGTTGCGCGACCATCGCGAGGGTGTCCGGCTTGCCCTGGTAGGTGTTGGCGATCCAGCAGTACTTCGTCGGGGTGCCGTTGGGGTCGATGTGCACGGTGGGCATCACGCTGTAGATGACGCCGTCCCCGTAGGCGTCGTCCGGTAGCCGCAGTAGCCAGCCGGGGGAGATCTTCGTCGCGTCGGTCATGGTCTTGCCGTCGGGCTCCTGGCGGCCCTTGTTCAGGTTGAAGATGTCCGTGGCGCGGTTCCCGTTGTGCAGGTAGCGCTGCGCGATCTCGTACAGGAACTCGGGTTGCCCCTGGTAGCTGCTGGAGACGGCGTAGTACTTCACGATCGGCGGCGCCTTGGCGGTCGCCGCGGTCGCGGGCCGGGGTGCGGCCAGCAGGACGAGCGCGGCCGCGGCGGCGGATGCCAGGGCGCGGCGTAGCACGGGCACCGACGACATCAGACTCTCCTCGGGTGCGGCGGGCGTTCTTCGACGTTTGAATCGTTGGCCCGGCCGCCGCGGGTGTCAACGCAGGGCCCTGGGTCCCTGGGCCCATCGCCGCAGGCCAGAGGCTGGCTCGCGGGCGTGCGCCGCGCCTAGCGTGAGGCGGTGTCCGCCGCACACATGTGTCGGCGCACCCGCGCCCGGCACCGTTTCGAAGGGAGCATCCACCGATGCCGAACCTCAACGTCACCTACGGGGAGATGTCGGATGCCGCGAGCCGGATGCGCAACGACAAGGCCGACATCGACTCCAAGATCGCCGAGTGCAAGAGCATCGTCGACCAGCTGACCGCCAGCGGCTTCGTCACCGACCAGGCCTCCGGCCGGTTCGACGAGGTGCACAACGAGTTCGTGACCTCTGCCAACCAGCTGATGGACTCGCTGGACCAGCTGTCGCAGTGGCTCGACAAGGCGGTCTCGGCGATGCAGGACATGGACACGCAGATGGCGCAGTCCCTGCCGCAGAAGTGAACCAGACCGGCTGAATCACCGATTCGTGGAGGCGACCGCCATGCGCATGATGATCACCGTGGCCCGGCCCGCGGGCCCGGCGCACGACGTCGTGGTGGACGCCGATCCCGCGACGCCGGTCCGGGACGTCGTCAAGGGGCTGCTGGACGCGGTCGGCGTGGATGCCGGCGGCGCCGAAGAGGCGGTCTTCCTTGACGGCGTCCGCCTCGACCTGTCCGCCCTCCTCGGCGCCGCCGGCATCCACGACGGCGCGGTGCTCTGGCTCGGCGCGCCCGGCCAGAGCAGCCAGAGCGCCGCCTCCGGCCTGGTCACCGTCCGCGCCGTCGCCGGCCTGGACAGTGGCCGGGTCTGGCACCTGAACGCCGGTGTGCACCAGATCGGCTCGGACCCCTCGTGCGCCGTTCGGCTCGGCTCGGAGCAGCCCGGCGTCGTCGCGACGGTCCGGGTGAGCCTGGACGCCTCGGTCCTCATCCGGCCGGTCGCCCTGCGCGAGCCGCCGGAGCTGGACCGCGTCCCGCTGCCAGACGCCGAGACCGCGTGGCCGGAGACCACCGCGCTGCGGATCGGCGAGAGCCGGTACGAACAGGCCGCCGTCCGCCAGCCCGATGCGATGATCGAGGTCTCGCCGGAAGGCGAATGGCTCGACTACAACCGGCCGCCGCGGCTCCTGCCGCCGCCGGACCGCACCTCCTTCCGGCTCCCCGCCGAGCCGCTCCCGGCCCGGCCGAGCCCGCTGCCGTGGATCACCGCGTTGCTGCCGGCCGGCCTCGGCCTGGTGATGATGACGGTGATGCACAACTCCAGCTATCTGCTGATGGCCGGGTTCTCGCCGGTGATGATGGTCGGCAACTGGCTCAACAGCCGCCGCACCGGCAAGATCGGCCAGCGCCGGGTCCAGGCCGAGTACGTCGAGCGGCTGGCCGCTGCCGAGCAGGACATCGGCCGCGCGATGGAGGCCGAACGCCTGCGGCTGCGGGCCTCCAGCCCCGACGCCGCCGAACTGCTGCTGATCGCCACCGGCCCGCGCAGCCGGCTGTGGGAACGGCGCCGCAGCGACCCCGACCATCTGCTGGTCCGGGTGGGCCTGGCCGATCTGGACAGCTCGGTCGTCGTCGAGCAGGTCGACGGAGCCCAGCGCACCTCGCAGTACCGCGCCGCGCACGACGCCCCGGCGGCGTTCTCCATCGCGCAGGCCGGCGTCGTCGGCGTGGCCGGACGCGGGGAATGGCCGCGGCAGATGGCCCGCTGGCTGGTCGGACAGATCGCCGTCCTGCAAAGCCCGCGCGACCTCCAGCTCTACGTTCTCACCGACCCCGCCGGCGACAGCCTGTGGGACTGGGCCACCTGGCTCCCGCACGCCCGGCCGAGCCTGGGGCAGCGAGCCCTGACCCTCGTGGGCGCGGACGCCGAGACGCTGAGCCACCGCGTCGCAGAGCTCGGAGACCTCATCGCGGCCCGGCAGCGGTCCCGGCTGGACGCCGGCGCGGGCGCGGTCCGCGCCGACCCCGACGTGGTCGTCGTCCTCGACGGCGCGCTGCGGCTGCGCGCGCTGCCCGGCGTCGTCACGGTCCTGCGCGAGGGCCCGGCCGTCGGCGTCTACAGCATCTGCGTCGACGCCGACGAGCGCACCCTGCCCGAGGAGTGCACCACGATCCTGGCCGGCGGCGTCCCCGGCCGGCCAGTCAGCCTGCGCCAGCAGCGCGCCGCGCTGATCGAGCCGATCCTCGCCGACGACGTCAGCGCCGACTGGTACCCGGTGGTCGGCCGCCGCCTGGCGCCGCTGCGCGACGTCAGCGAGGTCGCCGGCGGCGTGGCGCTGCCGGACTCGGCACGCCTGCTGGACCTGCTGGACCTGCGCGATCCGAGCCCGGCGGCGATCAGCGGACGCTGGCACGCCTCCGGCCGCAGCACCAAGGCGGTCATCGGCGCGTCCCTGGACGGCCCCTTCGCCCTGGACCTGGTCGCGCACGGCCCGCACGGCCTGGTCGCCGGGACCACCGGCTCGGGCAAGTCAGAGTTCTTGCAGAGCCTGGTCGCCTCGCTGGCGGTGGCCAACCGGCCGGACGCCATGACCTTCGTGCTCGTCGACTACAAGGGCGGCGCCGCGTTCAAGGACTGCGTCGACCTGCCGCACACCGTCGGCATGGTCACCGACCTGGACACTCACCTGGTCGAGCGCGCGCTCACCTCCCTGGGCGCCGAGCTGACGCACCGCGAGCGGCTGCTGGCCGCCGCCGGCGCCAAGGACCTGGAGGACTACCTCGACTACGCCACCAGGCGCCCCGAGCTGGCCCCGATCCCGCGGCTGCTGATCGTGATCGACGAGTTCGCCTCGATGGTCCGCGAGCTGCCGGACTTCGTCACCGGCCTGGTGAACGTCGCCCAGCGCGGCCGGTCCCTGGGCATCCACCTGATCCTGGCCACGCAGCGGCCCTCCGGCGTGGTCTCCGCCGAGATCCGCGCCAACACCAACCTGCGGGTGGCGCTGCGCGTGACCGACGCGGGGGAGAGCACCGACGTCATCGACGCCCGCGACGCCGCGAACATCTCTCAGGCCCACCCCGGCCGCGCCTACGCACGCCTCGGCCACAGCTCCCTGCTGCCCTTCCAGACCGGCCGCGTCGGCGGACGGCGCCCGAGTAAAGATCGCTCCCTCGCAGCTCCCGCACCGTTCCTGCGCCCCGTCGGCTGGCTGGACCTGGGCCGCCCGGCGCCCGAGCGGCCCGCCGCGGCCGCCGAGACCGACGTGGTCACCGACCTGTCGGTCCTGGTCTCCGCGCTGCGTCAGACCACTGATCTGCTCGGCCTGCCCGAACAGCGCCGGCCCTGGCTGCCGCCGCTGCCCGGCGCCCCGGTCGCCGAACTCGCCGCCGAACCGACCACCGCCGACTCTGGCGAGCCGGTGTTCTCCTGGGCCATCCAGGACCTCCCGGCGGCCCAGCGACAAGAGCCGGTCACCTTCGACCTGGCCACCTTCGGCCACCTGCACCTCATCGGCGCGCCCCGCTCGGGCCGGTCGCAGGCGCTGCGCACCATCGCCGCCGCCGCGGCCAGCGCGGCCTCCGTGCCCGACCTGCACCTGTACGGACTGGACTGCGGCAACGGCGCGCTGCTGCCGCTGAGCAAGTTCCCGCACTGCGGCGCGATCGTGCAGCGCTCGGAGACCGAACGCGCCTCCCGGCTGCTGAAGCGGCTGCACAGCGAGGTGATGAACCGGCAGCGGATCCTCGGCGAGGGCGGCTTCGCCGACGTGACCGAACAGCGCCAGGCCAGCGCCCCCGACGAACGGCTGCCGCACATCCTGCTGTTGCTGGACCGCTGGGAGGGCTTCATGGGCACGCTCAGCGAGCACGACAACGGCTCGCTGACCGACATCATCCACACCCTGATGCGCGAGGGCGCCAGCGTCGGCGTGCACGTGGTGATCGCCGGCGACCGCACCCTGATGTCCGGCCGGATCAGCTCCCTGACCGAGGACAAGCTGGTGCTGCGGCTGCCCGACCGCTCCGACTACTCGCTGGTCGGCCTGAACCCGCGCACCATCCCGGAGAACATGCCGCCCGGCCGCGGCTACCGCTCGACCGGCGCGGTCGAGACCCAGGTCGCGCTGGTCGCCGCCGACCCTTCCGGACCGGCCCAGGTCTCCGCGCTGCGCGCACTGGCCTCCCGGCTGAGCGAGCGCGAGGCCGATGTGCCGAAGAGCCTGCGGCCGGGGCGGATCGCGGTGCTGCCCGCGCAGCTGACCTTCGAAGAGGCCTGGGGATATTTGGAGGGCGAGCGCGATCCGAGCGAGGCGGGTCGCGGGCCGGCACAGCAGCCGTGGGCGCTGCTCGGCGTCGGCGGCGACGAGCTGGAACCGGTCGGCGCGGCGCTGTTCGAGGACCGGCCGACGTTCCTGATCGCCGGGCCCTCCGGCTCCGGCCGCAGCACGGCGCTCGCGGTGATGGCCGAATCGCTGCTGCGCACCGGCGCGGAGATCGTGATCGGCGTGCCGGGCGTGTCGCCGCTGACCGCGCTGGCCGGCCGTCCGGGCGTGCGCGGCGTGGTAAACGCCCCGGACCCGACCGAGGAGGAGCTGTCCGCGCTGCTCGACCCCGGCGAGGGCCCCGTCGCGCTGATCCTCGACGACGGCGAGGCCTGGCGCGAGTGCCGGGCCCGCGAATGGCTGCGCGCCTACGTCCGCACCGGTTCGGGCCGGCGGCGCGGCCTGGTCCTGGGCGGCGAGATCGGCTCGGTCGCGATGGGCTTCTCCGGCTGGCAGGCCGAGGTGAAGAAGAACCGGCGCGGGGCGCTGTTGTCCCCGCCGGAGCTGAGCAACGGCGACCTGGTCGGCATCCGGCTGGCCCGCTCGCAGCTGGCGCCGCGCGTGGTGCCCGGCGCCTGCCTGGTCCACCTCGGCGACGGTGTCCTCATCACCGCGCAGATTCCCACCCTGAAACCCAAGGAGGGCTGATGGCCGACCTCATCGTCCGCGACGACCTGGTGAGCCTGGTCACCGATCTCAATTCCCTGATCGGCGAGTTCGAGGGCGCGCTGGACGTCCAGAACGCGGACAAGGGCCTGTGGGGCCAGAAGAACGCCAACCTGTCCATGGGCGACTTCGCCGCCAACTGGCGCATCCACCGCGACGGGATGGTCAAGGACATGAAGTCGCTGCGGGACTCGGTCGAGAAGGTCAACCAGGCCTGGCAGCAGGCCGACCAGCAGCTGCACGACAGCCTGAACCAGCAGTCGTGAGCCGGCAGGAGGAATCATGAGCATCCGCAACCTGGGCGACTGGTCGGCGTTGGGGCTGGACTCCGACCCGGTCTACGCCGACCCGGACGCGGTGGCCGAGGCCCAGACGCACTACCAGAACGTCGCCACCACCATCGACGACGCAGTGGCCCGCCTGCAGAAGGTGATGGACGACAATTCCGAAGGACTCGTCGGCCAGTACATCGACGGCCTGCGCAAGAGCGCCGGCGATCTGCACGACAAGCTGCAGAAGGCCGGCGTCCGCTACCACGACGTCGCCGACCAGATCAAGATCTACGAGACGCCGCTGCAGACCGGCCTGGACGAGACCGCCGGAGCGCTGAACGACGCCAAGACGGCCGTCGGCGACCAGAAGCAGGCCAGCTCCATGCCGGACCCGCAGAAGGCCTCCGACGGCACCGTCACGCCGGAGGAGCAGAAGAAGGGCACTGACAAGACCAACGCCGAGAACCAGGCCAACGACGCCCTGACCGCCGCCAAGAACCGGCTCCACACCGCGCTGGACGACCTGAACACGGCCGGCAAGCGGTTCGGCGACGCCGTCAACAGCAAGAACTACAACGACGGGCTCAGCGATACCTGGAAAGACAAGATGGACGAGATCCTGGGCTGGTTCAGCAAGATCCTCGGCTACATCGGCATGGCCCTCGGCGCGATCGCGCTGCTGATCCCGGGACTGGACGTGGTGGTGCTGGCCGGGGTGGTGGTCGGCGCCGCCGCACTCATCGTGAACTCGATCCTGTACGCGGACGGCAAAGGCAGCGTGTTGGACGTGGTCTTCGGCGCGATCGGGCTGGGACTGGGATTCATCGGCATCGGCGCCTCCCAGCTCGCGAAGGGCCTGGCCTCCGACGCCAAGGCGCTGTCCGGGCTCACCGGCCGGCCGGGCGCGCCGCAGCTCGGCTTCGCCGACGAGACCTTCGGCGGGTCGCTGAACAACATCCCGCTGCGCCCCATCGGGCCGGCGCCGTCGACCATGAACGACCAGTTCCTCATCGACCCGGTGAGCAACGCGGCCTCCAAGTGGTCCCACATGTCCGACTGGTACAACAACCCGGTCGCCAACAAGGCCCTGGGCTGGCTCGGCGGCCAGCTGGGGAAGCTGCCCGGCGACTGGGGCCGGTTCGGCAGCATGATGGGCTCCCAGCCCGAGATCGGCTTCTGGGGCTCGGCCGGCAAGCAGATCGGCGACGCCTGGAACATGTGGAAGGGCCTGGGCACCAACCCGCTGAAGAGCATCGCCGACTGGGCCGGCGTGCTCGGCGGCTGGAGCGGCTACAAGGGGCTGTCCGGGGTGCTGGGCGCCGTCGGCGGCAAGATGAATCCGGCCTGGTACGTCTGGGGCGGCTTCAACGGGCTGTTCGGCCTGGGCATCGGCATCTCCTACACCGGCGGCCGGGAATCCGGCCTGATCCCCGCAGTGAACCCGTGAGGAGGCGACGGCCGTGACAGTGGACGACGAGACCGCCGAGATCACAGTGCCCTGGTTCTGGGGCGGCGTCCCCGAACCGGACGCTTCCGAAGACCGACGGCGGGCCTGGGCCGACCGCGTGGTCGCGATGTTCGCCGAATGGACCCGCGACGGCTGGGACGAACGATTCCGCGAGAGCTGGATCGCCGAGGGCGGCCTGCCTGAGGACTACCCCTTCACCGCCGAGAACGTCGGCCGCGGCATCGCGCGCTGGCTCACCGACCGCGCCGCGACCCTCCCGGACTGGCAGCGCATGGCCTGGGGCACGGCCTTCGTCCAGGGCTGGCCCCGCTGGTCCCCGGTGCCGGTGGTGGTCGAGTACCGGGCCCCGGTCGCCGACGACCCGATCTACCTGATGGAACTGGTCGGCGCGGGCTCCGGCACTTCCGCCGAGGCGGCCGCCGACGGCGTCACCGACCGGCAGATCGAATACGTCACCACGCCCTACGGCGACGGACTGCGCGTGCTCAGCGTCCAGCGCACCCCCGACCGCCTCGCCTACGGCCGCCTCGACGCGGCGATGCGGCTCGACTGGCCGGCCGACGGGGACCGGCCGGCGGCGCGCGTGGACGTTCTCCTGACCACCCGGGTGATGGACCTGCAACTGCTGGCGCTGATCGGTCCGGGCGTGGAGGGGCTGATGCAGCAGATCGCCGAGAACCCGAAGCCGATGTTCACTCCGGGCCCGGCTCCGATTCCGACTCCGGCTTCGGCTCCGACTTCGATTCCGACTCCGCAGGGGGCAGCCCGATGATCGACGTCGAACTGGTACTGCCGGCCGGCTGGGCCGTGCTGCCCACCGCCCCGGACACCGAGCGCGTGCGCAAATGGGCCATCGACGGCATCATCGCGCGCGCCCTGCCGGCGACATTGCCCCGCGACAGCGCCGAGCCCTGGCGCCGCGAACTGCGCAAGCAGCTGACCGCCGGCACCGACGAGGCGGGCCGCCAGGGCGCGCGCTGGGTGGTGCTGCCGCTGCGGGAGTTCAACGGGACGCGGATCCCGGGCTCGCTGCTGCTGACGATCCTGGAGGACCAGGATCCGCAGGACCCTGAGCAGCTGCTGGCCTCGATTCTGGACGACGCCGGGCCGGACGGCACGTGCCTGGACGTCGGCGGCGCCACCGCGGCCCGGATCTCGGCGGTGATCCGGCAGGAGATGTACGGCAGGCAGACGGCCGCGGTGCGGGTGTCGTACTACCTGCCGCATCCGGAGCGTGCCGGCGTGTGGGGGCTGGTGACGTTCTCGGTGGTGGCCGGGGAGGATGTGGAGGATCCGGTCGTGCGCGGGATCGTGTTCTTGTTCGACACGATCGTCTCCACCCTGCGCTGGGTGGAGCGCGCTGCGGCGCCTACTCAGGACGAGGTGTTGGCGATGGTCACCGCGACGGTGGAGGAGCTGGAGGGGGTGCCCGAGCCGCAGACGGCTTGATCTTGACGGGGTGCGCCACATCGAACGATCCACAGTCGCGCTCGCAGTTGTACCCTGACCTCTGTGACGCATCGAGGAGCGACCGCCGCGAGCCTGCTCGCCGCGTTCGTCACGCTCCTGGTGCTGTTCGGCGGCCAGAACACGGCCGTGCTCGTCGCGTCGGCGACCGCCCTGACGCTGCTCGCCGCCGCACTGCGGTGCAGCGCGTTCGCGGTGCTGATGGCCGGTACGACGATGGCCGCGCAGAACGCCGCCGCCGCGCGTTCCTCGCTGCGCGACACCGCGTTCCTGCCGCAACGCGATCCCGACGCGGCCGGCAAACCTCATCCACGAGCGCCGGGAATGAACCCTGTGACCGTCTGACCGGTTGTTCTTCGCACCGGCCGCACGGTCCATCTCGCTGATCTCATTCATCCGCAAGATGTTCCGAAGGGTTCGTCCTCCATGCCGTTCTACTCGTTGTTCACGCCTGCCATCGTCGCCGCGTACCACGCCGTCACGGGACTGTCGGTCATGCTCGTTCCTGTGCTCGGCGGCCTGGGACCGGCGGTGGCGATCGTCATGTTCACCGCCGCCGTCCGCCTGTGCCTGCACCCGCTGAACCGCGCGCAGATGAACGCACAGCTGGCTTCGCAGAAGGGCCGCGCCGCGCTGGCCCCGGCCGTGCAGAAGCTTCAGCGCAAGTACAAGCACGACCCGCTGCGGGCCCAGCGCGAGACCGTCGAGCTCTACCGGGCCAACGGCGTGAAGCTGGTGCCCGGGATCGGCCTCGGGCTGGTGCAGATCCCGGTGTTCTTCGTCGTGTACCGGCTGTTCGTGTCGCCGACGATCGGCGGGCACCACAACGGGCTGCTCACCGACCAGCTGTTCGGCGTCGGCCTCGGCTCCCACTTCCGCGACGCGTTCCGCGCCGCCGGCTCATCGGCCCTGCTCGGCCACGTCGCGGTCTTCGCGGTACTGCTCGCGGTGCTGGTGGCGCTCGCCACGTGGTCCTCGCGCCGGATGCGGCAGAGCACTGCGGGCGACGCCGCTGCCTTCGGCGCGCCAGCCGCCGGCGCACCGGCAGCCAGCGCGCCCACAGCCGGCGTCACGAAGCTGATGGCCCTGCTGCCGTACTTCTCGGTCCTCGGGGCGTTCGTGCTCCCACTGGCCAGCAGCCTCTACGTCGCGACCACGACCCTCTGGACGCTGGTGGAACGGCGACGCCTGCTCCAGCCGACTCAGTCCTGAACGATCCACTGCGCGCCGTCGATCAGCTCCCGCACCACATCCAGATGCCCGGCATGCGTAGCGGTCTCGGTGATGTGGTGCAGGACGATCTGCCGCACCGAATCCAACCGCCACTCACCGAACACGTACTCCGGCCACCACACAGGAGCGGCGTCGAGATCGCACTCGGCCAGCACGGCATCAGACAACGCGGCCTCCGCCCGATACCGCGCGAAGACCTCCTCAGCCCCCAGCCCAGGATCGAGCTGCCACCCGTTGGGCTCCCGCCGTTCCACCGCGGCGATGACCTCCGGATCCCGCGCGATGACCCCACGGAACCAGAAGCGCTCGTCGTCGTAGGTGAGATGACTCACCAACGCCAAGCAGGTCCACCCCGAAGGCAGAACCGGCTGCCGCAAAGCCTCCTCTCCCAACCCCTCCAGCGCCCCAAGCACATGCTCACGCTGAATACGCAGGTACCGGAGAAGATTCGCGCGCTCATCGCTCATCCGCCGAACTTTAGAGGAGCCCGCCGACGGCCGGCCCGACCGCGCCGCGCCACCTTGCCCCGTGCCCCCTTCGCCACCCACCGTGACCTTGCCAACTGGAAACGATTTTCATAAGCTTCCCCTAGCGGACTTGAAAACGGTTTTCATCATCAAGGAGGGGGGCTCACCATGACCAAGAACACCACCAAGAGCCTGAAGCGCGTCACCGGGGGTGTGCTGGCCGTCGGCGCGGCGGCGGCGCTGACCGCCGGGTGCTCGACCAAGTCGGCGGCTCCCGCGAGCCGGCCGGCAGGCGCCGTCGGGTCGTCGACGAAGATCGCGGTGGTCGCCGCCGAGAACTTCTGGGGTTCGCTCGCGCTGCAGCTCGGCGGGTCGCACGTCACCGAGACGTCGATCATCACCAACCCCGACACCGACCCGCACTCCTATGAGGCGACCCCCAACGACGCCAAGCTCATCTCCGGCGCGCAGCTGTTCATCCAGAACGGTATCGGCTACGACACCTCGTGGGCCCCCGGCCTGGTCAAGGCCAACCCCGCCTCGGGGCGCGAGGTGCTGACCGTCGGCGACGTGGTCGGGCTCAAGGACGGCGACAACCCGCACCAGTGGTACTCCCACGACAGCGTCTACAAGGTCATCGACGCGATCGTCGCCAAGTACAAGACGCTGGATCCGGCCGACGCCGCGTACTTCGACGCCCAGAAGCAGGCCTTCGAGACCACCACGCTGGCCACCTACAACCAGCTCGAATCCGACATCAAGGCCAAGTACGCCGGTGTCCCGATCGGCGCCTCGGAGTCCATCGTCTCCCCGCTGGCCGACACCCTCGGTCTGAAGATGCTCACGCCCTACTCCTTCCTCAAGGACATCTCCGAGGGCACCGACCCCTCGGTCGCGGACAAGACCGCCATCGACGGCCAGATCAAGGGCAAGCAGATCAAGGTCTACGTCTACAACTCCCAGAACTCCACGCCGGACATCGCCGCCCAGGTCGCCGAGGCCAAGGCCGCCGGTATCCCGGTGACCACCGTGACGGAGACCCTCGCACCGGCGTCCGCTACCTTCCAGGACTGGATGGTCGGGGAATTGCAGGGGCTGAAGGCGGCGCTGGCACAGGCGACGGGCCGGTAAGAACGGTAAGAAGCGCGGAGACGATGACGGCGATGGATGCGGTGGAAGCAGTGAGTACGGATACGGATACGGATTCTGAAGTGACCGCCGCAGCACCCGGCGGCGAAAACGGCGAGAACATCGCGACCGGCGAGAAGATCGCGACCCCGGAAACCCAGCTCTGCAACGCCGGCAACATCCCAGTCGCAGTCGTCGAACTCCGCGGCGCCTCCGCCGCCGTGGGCGGCCGCACCCTCTGGGGCGGCGTCGACCTCACCGTCGACTGCGGCGAGTTCGTCGCCGTCCTGGGCCCCAACGGCGTCGGCAAGTCCACCCTCGTCAAAGTCCTGCTCGGCGTCCTGCCCGCCGCCGCCGGCGAAGTCCGCGTCCTGGGCCAGCGCCCCGGCGCGGCCGGCGCGCAGATCGGCTACCTCCCGCAGCGCCGCTCCTTCGACGCCTCGCTCCGCATCCGCGGCGTCGACGTCGTCCGCCTCGGCCTGGACGGCGACCGCTGGGGCGTCCCGCTCCCCGGCACCCGCCGCTTCGGCGCCCGCCGCCGTGCCGAGCAGGAACGCGTCCGCGAGGTGATCGACCTGGTCGGCGCCTCCGCCTACGCGCACCGCGCGATCGGCGAGTGCTCCGGCGGCGAGCAGCAGCGCCTGCTGATTGCCCAGGCACTGGTCCGCCGGCCGCGGCTGCTGGTCCTCGACGAGCCCCTGGACTCCCTGGACCTGCCGAACCAGGCCTCGGTCGCGGCCCTGATCGGACGCATCTCGCGCTCCGAGGACGTCGCGGTCGTGATGGTCGCCCACGACGTGAACCCGATCCTGCCGTACCTCGACCGGGTCGTGTACCTGGCCGACGGCGGCGCCGCCTCCGGCACCCCGGAGGAGGTCATCACCACCGAGACCCTCTCGAACCTCTTCCGCACCCCGGTCGAGGTGCTGCGCGCTTCCGACGGCCGGCTGGTCGTGGTCGGCGGCCCCGAGGCGCCGGCCCTGCACGCCGACCGGCATGACGGATACGACCGGCACGACCCGCGCGCCGGCGTCCGCCGCGTCGTCGGCGCCGGCGCCGGAACCAACACCGGAAGCAGCGCCGGAACCCCGGCAACCCCCGCCCCCCGATCGGGGGCCGATGATGTCCGCTGACTCCGGCCTGTCCTGGAACCCCCTCACCGACATCAACCAGATGTGGCAGCTGGACTCGATGGTCAACGCCTACCGCGCCGGCACCATCGTCGCCGTCCTGGCCGCCGTCGTCGGCTGGTTCATGGTCCTGCGCCGCCAGACCTTCGCCGGCCACACCGTCGCCCTGGCCGGCTTCCCTGGCGCGGCGGCAGCCGTCTTCCTCGGTGTCAGCGCCTCCTGGGGCTACTTCGGCTTCTGCGTCGGCGCCGGCGCGGTGATCGCGGCGCTGGCCCGTAATGGTAAGGGCGGCGTGGCCGAGGAGTCCGCGCTGACCGGCATCGTCCAGTCCTTCACCCTCGCCTGCGGAATGCTGTTCGTGGCCCTGTACAAGGGCTTCCTCAACGGCGTCAACTCCCTGCTGTTCGGCAGCTTCCTCGGCGTCACCCCCGGAGACATCGCGGTCCTCGCGGTCGTCGCCGTCGTGGTCCTGGCCGCCATGGCGCTGATCGGACGTCCCCTGCTGTTCGCCTCCGTCGACCCCGCCGTCGCCGACGCGCGCGGCGTGCCGACCCGGGCCCTGGGCGTGCTGTTCCTGGTCCTGCTCGGCGCCACCACCGCCGAGGTCTCGCAGATCACCGGCTCGCTGTTGGTGTTCGCGCTCCTGGTGATGCCCGCCGCCACCGCGCAGCGGATCACCGCGCGCCCCGCGCTGAGCCTGATCCTTTCCGTCGTCTTCGGCCTCGCCGTGACCTGGTTCGGCCTCGGCGCGGCGTACTTCTCGCCTTACCCGATCGGGTTCTGGATCACCACGTTCGCCTTCGGGTGCTACCTCCTGGCGAACGTCTACGGCTTCGTCATCCGCTGGCGCGGCACCGGCCGCCGGCATGTCGTGGAAGTCCTGGGGGCCTCATGAGCATGTTCAGCCATCCCTTCATGATCTACGCGCTGCTCGGCGGCACCGGCATAGCGGCGGCCTGCGGCGCGGTCGGGTTCTTCCTCGTGCTGCGCGCGCAGGTCTTCACCGGCGACGCCCTGTCGCATGTCGCGTTCACCGGCGCCCTGGCCGCCCTGGCCTTCGGCGTCGACCTGCGCATCGGCCTGTTCGCCGCGACCATCGCGGTGGCCCTGCTGCTGGGCGCCCTGGGCCGCCGCGGCCGCGCCGACGACGTGGTGATCGGCAACGTCTTCGCCTGGATCCTCGGCCTCGGCGTCTTCTTCCTGACGATGTACACCACCGACCGCTCCGGCTCCGGCAACGGCTCGGCGACGATCAACGTGCTGTTCGGCTCGATCCTGGGCCTGTCGTCGAGCCAGGCGCAGACCGCGCTGTGGATCGGCGTCGGCGTGGTCGCGGTCCTGCTGGTCATCGCCCGCCCGCTGCTGTTCGCGACGCTGGACGAGGCCGTGGCCGCCGCCCGCGGCGTGCCTGTCAGGGTCCTGGGATTCGTGTTCCTGGCCCTGGTCGGCGCGGCCACCGCCGAGGCCACCCAGGCCGTCGGCGCGCTGCTGCTGCTCGGCCTGGTCGCCGCGCCGGCCGGCACCGCGCTGGTGCTCACCGACCGGCCGTTCCGCGGGCTGGGCCTGGCGATCGCGCTGGCGGTGGGGGAGATGTGGGCCGGCCTGACGCTGGCCTACTTCGTCCCGCGCATGCCGCCGAGCTTCTCGATCACCGCGGTCGCCACCGTGGTGTACGCGGCGGCCATGATCTACCGCTCGCTCAGCCGCCGGCGTGCTGTCGTGCCCACGGCCGCTACTGCCGCCGCCGCAACAGGAGTAGCCACCGGGCCGATCCCGGCGCGCGTCCGGACCGCGGAATCGGTCGCCGCCGCGGACACCGTCTCCGTCTGAGCGAGTGTCCGATCGCGGCTACAACCCCTCGGCCAGCCCCCGGATCACGGTACCCGCCGACCCTTCCCGCGCGGCCCGGAATCCAGTCCCGGCCCACAGATGCAGCCGGTCCGGATCCCCGGCCTTCGCAGCGGCCTGACGTAGCGGCCGGGTCAGGTGGTGGATCGCCGGGTAGCCGTAGGGTGCCGTGGCCTCGTGGTGGTCGATGAAGGCGTTGCGCAGGCCGCGTGCCGGGCGTCCGGTGAAGGCGTGGGTGATCGTGGTCTCGGTGAACGCCGGATTCGCGAGCGCGTCCTTGTGCGTCTGCGAGGCCCCCGATTCGTCGGTGCGCAGCAGCAGTGTCCCGACCGCGACCGCCTCGGCGCCGGCCTGAAGCAGGGCTCGTACATCCTCGCCGCCGGCAACCCCGCCGCCGGCCACGATCGGCAGCTCCACCGCCGCCCGCACCTCCCGCACCAGATCGGGCGCGCTCACCGAGGTCAGGGTCCGCAGCGGGTCGTAGGTGCCGCTGTGTCCACCGGCCGCCGGTGCCTGCACCACAAGCCCGTCGACCCCAGCGTCGCGGGCCGTCCGGGCCTCGGCCGCGGTCGTCACGGTTGCCAGCACCCGGCTCCCGACCCGGCGCAGCGCCGCGATGTCCCGGGCGTCCGGCAGCGCGAAGGTCAGCGACACCACCGGCACCGGCTCGGCCAGCAGCAGCGCCAGCTTGTCGGCCCACGCGTCATCGTCGTCGAGGACCGGGACCGGGTTCACACCGACCCCGAACCGCGCCGCCTCCGGTGCCAACTCCGCGGCGTAGGCGCGGAAGGCGGCCTCGTCGAGGGCGCCGGGCCCCGGCACGAACAGGTTCACGCCGAACGCCCCACCGAACCCCCGGACCTGCCGCACCTCCGCCGCCAGCGCCTCGGCCGTCTTGTAGCCCCCGGCCAGGAACGGAAACGCCCCGGCTCCGAGCACCGCCCCGACCAGCGCGACCGTGCTCGGCCCGCCGGCCATCGGCGCCGCCACGATCGGCAGTTCAGACTCCAGCAGCCCGGCCATGGACGCTGTCCTTTCCCGAGAGGTCTTACGTGAGATCAACCGTAACCTTCCGGGCCATCCGTGCGAGCACCACCAGCACCACCACGCACAACACCGCGGTACCCCACGCGAAGTACTGCACCGCCGTCAGCAACCCCACTCGCGTCGCCACGAACCCGACGCCCACCACCGGCACGCCGACCCCCAGGTACAGGATCACGAAGAAGCTCGACAGGACATCGGCGCGCCGATCCGCCGGCGCCACGCTGTTGATCGCGGTCAGCCCGCCGAGGAACGTCAGCCCCTGCCCGAGGCCCGCGACCACCGTCGCCCCGATCAGCAGCGCCAGCGACGACGCGCTCCCCGCGATCGCGAGCGCGATCAGCCCCACGGCCAGCAGCGGCAGCCCCGCGATCTCCAACCCCCGCGCCGAGCGTCCGTAGCCGAGCACCTGCGCCGTCGCCGAGCAGGCCAGCATCAGCGCCACCGCCGCGCCGCCGAGGAGCAGGTTCTTGCTGCCGGACAGCGTCGCGACGTACGTCGGGATCAGCGTGAGGAACAGGCCCACCACCGCGAACGCCGCGAAGCACGCCGTCCCGCTGGTCGCGAACTCCGCGCGCAGCGCCGCCGGGATCTCAGGGCGTCGCGGACGCCAGCGTGTCCGGGCGCTGTGCGCGGGCAGCGACAGGACCACCGCGACGGCCGGCACCAGCAACGCGATCTCCACCGCGAACGGCAACACCCGGGGCGCCGGCGCGTACTGCGCGAGGAACCCCGCCAGCAGCGGCCCGAACCCGAGGCCGCTGGCGGTCGCGACCGTTGATACCAACGCCGCCTTGCGTCTGTCGCCGTTCGGTTCGAGCTCTGTCAACGTCGCCGTCAGCGGACCTGTCGCGGCCCCGATCGCGACGCCCTGCAAGACGCGCCCCGCGAACAACCACCCGGTACCGGACGCCACCGCGAACACCAGCGCCCCACCCGCCGCGACGAACAGCGCCGGCAGCAGCATGACGCGGTAGCCCACAGCGTCCGCCGCCGGCCCGACCATCAGGAGGGAGGGAATCAGGACCGCGACATAGGCGGTGAAGATCAGCGTCAGGGTCAGCGGCGAGAAGCCGAAGCGCGCCTCGTAGCCCTTGTAGAGCGGCGTCGGCAGGTTCGTGCCGGTGAGCAGGACGAGGAAGGTGTACGCCGTCCCCCAGAAGCGGATCCGCTTGCCCGCCACCGACAGCGCCACCGACAACCCGCCGGCACTGCCGGTGCCCCCGACATCCGGCGCGGCACCAACGGCATGGAGACGATCGAGCGCCATGAGAGTCCTCCCGAGGCAACATGTTCGGATATCTCGAACATAGCAGATGTTCGGGAATCCTGAACATGGTGGCCTAGAATGGCCCCATGGCCAGCCGCACCGCCACCGAGCTCACCCACCCCACCCGCGCCGAGCTGCGCTTCACCGCCGTCCTGGCCGCACTGAGCGACCCGATGCGCCTGGCGATCGTCGCCCGCCTCGCCGACGTCGAGCCGGACGGCGAACTCGCCTGCGGCGTCTTCCAGCTCCCGGTCAGCAAGTCCACCCAAAGCGGCCACTTCCGCACCCTGCGCGAAGCCGGCGTCATCCGCCAACGCGACGAAGGCACCCGCCGCCTGAACCGCCTCCGCCGCACCGACCTCGACGAGCTGTTCCCCGGCCTGCTGGACCTGGCGATCCCGCAGGGGCGCGAGGTGATTGCCGGGCTTGCTGGGTGACCCGGCACCCTGCGAGGCTGTCGAACTATTGGCGAAGTCGTATTAGCGGGCGCCGCTGCTTGATGTGTGGGTGTGGGTGTGGGTGGCTGGGGTGTGGTGGGTGCGGTTTGTTGGTGGGTTTTAGGAGCTTTTTACGGCTTCGCACGGGTTTAAGAAGGATCCGCTGGGTGGCGCAGTTCGGTGGCGTGCCGCAGGTTGCGTTGGCGGCCGGCGGTGTTCGTGTCCACGACCGCGCCCCGGTCCGAGTCACTGCGCACGCGTTGCGTAGGCGGCAATCGTCGGGCGTGGTGGGCGCCAAGAGTCAAAGACAGGGCCTCCGGCGGCGCCTGCGCGGCGAGCGGCACTCGCTCCGGGGAGGGGGGGTCGCGTAGTTGGCTGCCGGACGTTGCTTGTGGTCGCCTTGTCCCGGGTTCCCCGTCGCGTCGTCGCCTGACGGAAGCAGACCGGTCCGGTGGTATCAAGTCGGATCGCACGCTGCTGTGGTGCGGTTTCGTGCGACTTGACACCACCGGCCCGGTCAGCTTGGCTACGCCCGCCGACGCGACGGGGAACCCGGGACAACCCCGCCTGTGGGAAGGGTTCCCGCGTCTTGGGCACGCCACGTCA
The DNA here is from genome assembly GCF_041262085.1 of Catenulispora sp. GAS73. Taxonomy (NCBI): domain Bacteria; kingdom Bacillati; phylum Actinomycetota; class Actinomycetes; order Catenulisporales; family Catenulisporaceae; genus Catenulispora; species Catenulispora sp. GAS73. Next base: position 39,750 of record NZ_JBGCCM010000045.1, on the reverse strand, counting down.
CTGCCCGAGTGGACCGTGTCCACACCACAGGCCGGGACTCGGCGACCAACACTCAAACCGCCACCGACGCGGGGGGTTGGGGATCCCTCAGGGTCTGGAGTGCCCCCGCCGGAGGCGCCTGCTCTTGACTTTCAGGCACCCACCTCACGCGGCCGCCGCCCGCCCACCTGACGCGTGCGGAGTGACACGGACCCGCGCGCGGTCGTGCCCAGCACCACCGCCAGCCGCCAGCACGACACCAGGCACGCCACCGAACTGCGCCACCCAGCGGATCCTTCTTAAACCCGCGCGAAGCCGTCAAAAAAAGCGAAGTCGTAAAGTGGCCGAGCGGCCGCTAGATATCAGGCCCCTACCTGCTCGGCCAGAGCCGCGGCCAACGCGTCCAGCTGCCCGAACGCCCGCGCGGCGCCGATGTGGTCGGTGTAGTCGCGGGCTTCGACGATCACGCCGTCGCGCACCCGCGTCACGAAGATGCATGGCCACGAGAACGGCCGCCCCGCGGTCGTCCCCACATACCGGAACTCCGTGATGACAACTTCCGGGTCGGCGGTTTCGTGCACGTGGACGTCCACGGCGGTCAGTGACTCGGCCGGGACCCGGGCGGCGGCGAAGTGCTCACGGATGCCGGCGCGGCTGAAACGCGGGTTGTCGCCGAGTGGCGCGAACGGGTGGCGGACGTCGGTGGCTTCGCCGTAGAGGGCGGCCAGGCGGTCGAGCTGTTCCTCGCGTTGTGCGGGGTCGAGGTTGCCGGAGACCAGGCGGCTCACTCCTGCGGCGACCGACCTGACGACGTCGGCCGGAGTCTGAGTCTGTACCTGCTGCGGATCCCGCGTCTGAGATTCGGACATGCTCACGCGCACCTCTTTCCGGAGTCTGGACTCCACTTACCGTACCAGAGTCCAGACTCCGGATATAGTCGTCCCGACCGCACCACGCCCGGGAGAAACCATGCGCACCGACGCCCGCCTCAACCGCGAGCGCATCCTGGCCGCGGCCGAGGAGGTCTTCAGCGAGCAGGGGAGCGCCGGGTCCACCGAGGAGGTCGCGCGGCGTGCGGGCGTGGGCATCGCCACCGTCTTCCGCAACTTCCCGACCAAGGACCAGCTGATCGAGGCGACGCTGGTCCGCACCTTCGACCGCCGCACCGAGCTGGCACGCCGACTCGCCACCGCCGACGACCCCGCCGAGGCGCTGCGCACCCTGGTCCGCACCATGATCGAGGACGGCCCGACGAAGATCGTCCTGGCCACCCTCATCACCGCCGACGGCCGCATCCCCGCCGACGCCGAGCAGGCCTCGGACCGTCTCAAGGAAGCCGTGGGCGCCGTGGTCCAGCGCGCTCAGGACGCCGACGCGATCCGTCCCGGCGTCACCGTCGACGAGGTCTACTTCCTCGTCCGCGGCCTCGCGCAGGCAGCCGCCGCGTCCCCGGTCCCCGCCGCCACGATGCGCGGCGCGATCGACGTCGTGCTCACCGGCCTCACCGGACTCGTCGGCTCAGGCTGACGCCGCAAGCTGCCGGCGCCGAATCACGCGCCCAGAAACCGCACTTCCAGCGCAGCCTCTTCGACCATGCCCTCGCTACCCCGCCGCACCGAAAACCCCCGCGCCCCCGGCCGATCCGCGACGACCTCCGCCAACTCCTCATCGACGTAGTGCAGCGCGACCCCGTCGTCGCACCCGTACCCGTCGGGCAGCGTCTGCTCCTGCACGAGCCGCTGGAACAGCGGCCGCCGCCGCTCCTCCGACTCGTAGTGCGGGCAGTACGAGCCCTTCAGCAGCCTCAGCCCGTCCGTGAACGGCCGCAGCTCCGGGCCGAACGAATCCGTCGTCCCGCCCTCGAACCAGCAGATCCCGCCGGCGCTCGACCCGAGCAGCACCACGCCGGCCTCCCAGGCCTTGCGGAACACCTCGTCGAGCCCGTGCACGCGCCACACCGCCAGCATGTTGGCCACGCTCCCGCCGCCCACGAACACCACGTCCTGCGACAGCAGCAGGTCTTCGGGGTCTGCGACGTTCGGCATCGGGAACAGCGCCAGGTGCCGCACCTCGCCCGGGGCGCCGGCGAGGCGGTCGTAGAAGCGCTGCGTGGTGGCCGGGTTGTCGCCCTCGGCGGTGTTCAGCACGCACATCTTCGGCTGCGCCTTGCCGCTGAGCCGGATCGCCTCCGCGCAGTACAACGGAAACGCCTCGCGCGGCATGAGCGCCCCGCCGCCGATCGCCAGGATGTGCTTCCGTCCGTCCGCAGCCATGGTCCCGACCGTAGCGCACCTCGAAACGGCACCTCATCGCGCCTCAAACCGTGCCCGCGACCTGCCCCGGGACCCACCCCGCACCCCGTCCCACCACCTCGCAGTTGCGCAGCGCCGGTGATCGAGGCAGGCTAGCGCGCAAAGCGGTGCCGCCGCCGAATCCTCAACGCGACGCGCCCTTCCCCCCGCTCAACTCGGCCCGTAACCCGGTGCCGCCGCTAGTTTGGTGCCCATGGACGCGATCGACGCTGCGGAGCTGGCCTTGAGTCTTCCGGACATTGACCCGTCGCAGCCCAGCCCAGCCCGTATCTACGACTTCTGGCTCGGCGGCAGCCAGAACTTCGAGGCCGACCGCGAGGCCGGCCGCCGCGCCGCCGACGCCATGCCCACCCTGGTCGGCGCGATCCGCGCCAACCGCGCCTTCCTCGGCCGCGTGGTCCGGCACCTGGCCGGCACGGTCGGCGTCAGCCAGTTCCTCGACCTGGGCTCCGGCGTGCCGACCGTGGGCAACGTGCACGAGGTCGCGATGGAGGTGAACCCCGAGGCGCGCGTGGTCTACGTCGACGTCGACCAGGTCGCCATCGCGCACTCGCGCATGCTGCTGGCGCAGACCCCCAACGCCGTCGCGATCCTGGCCGACCTGCGCCGCCCCGACAGCGTCCTGGCGCATCCGCTGCTGCGGCAGACCCTGGACCTGGCCAAGCCGGTAGCGATCCTGATGAACGCGGTCCTGCACTTCGTCCCGGACGCCGACGACCCCGCGGGCATCGTCGCGGCCTACGTCGAAGCCGCCGCCCCCGGGAGCTACCTGGCCCTGTCCCACGCCGCCCCGGACCTGGCGCACCCCGGCGAACAGCAGCAGATGCTCGACGACTACCAGCGCTCGACGCGCGTGCCGTTCATCAACCGCGAGCCCGAGGTGATCGCGAGTTGGCTGGCCGGCCTGGAGATCCAGCCGCCGGGAATCGTCACGGTCGACCAGTGGCAGCCCGAGCCGAACAGCGTCGAGACGCCGATCCTGCGCACCTACGGCGTGTTGGCGCGCAAGCCCTAGCGAGAAAGGTTTGTGGCCGGACCGGGATCCATCCCCGGCCCGGCCACAAACTGCTGTCCGCTTCCGCTGTCCGCTGACTGTTAACTGCTAACCCTCGGAATCCCAGTGCGCGACCGGATTCCCATGCCACCGCGTACCGGCCCGCAACCGATCCCCGCGCATCACCAGCGAATACGGCCCCGCCACCGCCGCGTCGTCCAGCTGCGTCCCCGGCAGCGCGATCGCGTGCGGCCCCAGCGTCGCCCCACGCCCGAGCGTCACCGTGTCCATCCGCATCAGCCGGTCCTGGAACAGATGCGTCTGCAGCACCACCCCGCGGTTGACCGTCGCGCCGTCGCCCAGCGTCACCAGGTCCGTCTCCGGCAGCCAGTGACTCTCACACCACACACCCCGCCCGATCCGCGCCCCGAGACTGCGCATCCACATGTTCATGAACGGCGTCCCGATCAGCGACGCCCCGAGCCAGGGCATCCCCACTTCCTCGATGAACGTGTCGAACAGCTCGTTGCGCCACACGAACGAGCTCCACAACGGCTTCTGCCCGACCCGGAACCGCCCCACCAGCAGCCACTTCGCCGCCGTGGTGAGCAGACACGCGACCACCCCGGCGGCCAGCAGCAGCCCCATCGCGGCCGGCAGCGCGCCGTACAACCCGAGGTTGTCGTACGCGGCCTGCACGCCTATCACCGCCAGGTCCCCGAGCAGCACCGTGATGAACAGCGGCAGCCACCGGCACAGCTCCACGAACCCGCGCGCCGCCACCAGCCGGAACGGCGGGTCGTACGTCCGCGCCGTGGACTCCCCGCCCTCCACCTGCCGCTGCACCGTGAACGCCGGCCGCCCCAGCCACGAGTCGCCCGGCGACGTGCGCGGCGGGGTGTCCGAGTGCACGCCGATCAGCGACTCGTCGGCGACCCGCCGGAACGGCCCGACCATTCCGGAGTTCCCGACGAACGCCCGCTTCCCGACGTACGCCGGCCCCAGCCGCAGCCAGCCGCCGCGGATCTCGAACGGCGCGATCAGTGTGTCGTCGGCCAGGAACGCGTGATCGTCGACCTCCATCAGGCTGGGCAGCGCCAGCACGGTCGAGGCCTCGACGCGCCGTCCGACCTTGGCGCCCAGCAGCCGCAGCCACACCGGCGTGGCCAGGCTGGCGTACAGCGGGAACAACATGACCCGCGAGGTCTCCATCAGCCGGTGCACGACCCACACGTTCCACGCCACGCGGCCGTGCGCCGCGTACACCCCCGGCACGATCTTGCGCGACAGCACCCGCACCACCAGCGCCGTCAGCAGCGCGTAGCAGACCACGGTGACCACGGTGAACGGGACCGACGACAGCAGTATCAGGTCGGCCAGGCCGCCGGGCTCGGGATGCGCGCCGCGCCACAGGTACAGGAACACCAAAGCCGGCGCCGCCGCCAGCAACGGCAGCAACTGCATCGCCGGCAGCGTGACCATGTAGACCAGGTTCCAGAACCCTGACGTGCGGTACTCCGGCGGCGGCCACTTGAACGTCGGCACGTTCTCGTCGCGCCGGGCCGGCGTCCCGTGCCACCGCTGGCCCTCCGGGACGGTCCCGGACACGCAGCTGCCGGACGCGACCTCGGCACCGGCGCCGATGTCAGCGCCGGGCATCAGCATCGACCGGGTCCCGACCGAGGCGTGCGGCCCGACCCGGATCCCGCCGACGTGCAGCAGGTCGCCCTCGATCCACCAGCCCGCGCAGTCCACCTCCGGCTCCAGCACCGCGCCGTCCCCGAACGCCGCCATGCCGGTCACCGGCGGCAGCGAGTGCAGCTGCACGTCGCGCCCGACCCGGCACCCCAGTATCCGCGCGTAGCGGGACGCCATCGGCGTGCCGGTGACCCCGGCCAGGCTGAACGCGCCGACCAGCCGCTCGGCGGTCCACAACCGCAGGTGTGTCCAGCCGCCGCGATGGTAGGAACCGGGCTGCAGGTTGTGCGTGAACACGCGCGCGCCGACGCCGCTGATGACCATGCGCGCCGGGGCGCTGCCCAGCGCCAGCCAGCCGCCGACGATCAGCCACCACGAGGTGTGCGGGGCCCACTTCACCGGCCCGATGACGTCGTCCATCGCCGCGATGCCGAGCACCCACGGTATGGCCGTGACGACGAACATGACCGCCAGCACCACGCCCTGGTACAGCCCGGCGGTCGCCGGCGTCAGGTGTACGCGGCGGTGCCGCACCCGCGGCTTGCCGGCCTGGCCGCCGGCTTGTTCGGAGGCGTCCAGGAACCGGGTCAGCTCCGGCAGTTTCGGGTGCTGGTACAGGTCTTTGACGGTGAACCCGGGGAACCGGTCGCGCATCTCGCCGACCAGCCGCGCCGCGGTGAGACTGCTGCCGCCGAGGCCGAAGAAGTCGCTGTCGGCCTCGACCGGGACGCCGAGCAACCGTTGCCACTGTTCGGCTATCCAGCCGGCGGTGCCGCCCAGGCCCGCCGCCGAACCGGCCGCGGCGGCCTCCTGACCGGGCAGGGGCCAGGGCAGGGCTTTGCGATCGACCTTGCCGGAGGTGCGCGTCGGCAGGTCGTCGACCAGCGCCAGCACCGGGACCAGCGCCGGTGGGAGCTTGTGCAGCAACAGTTCGCGCGCCGCGTTCTTGTCGAAGCCGCTTGCTGTGGCCGCGTTGCTGCCGCCGTCGGTAGAACGCTGATGCGGGATGCCGCCGGACTGACCTGCCGCGTTGTCGACGACCAGGTAGCCGACAAGCACCTGCCCGCCGGCCGGGCTGTCCTTGACCGCCGCGGCGGCCGCACGCACGCCGGGCAGCGCCTGTAACGCCGCGTCGACCTCGCCGAGCTCGATCCGGCGTCCGCCGATCTTCACCTGCTCGTCGGCGCGGCCGACGAAGATCAGGCCTTCGCGTTCGGCGCGGACCAGGTCGCCGGTGCGGTAGACGCGCCGGCTCCGTAGGGCCGGATGCGGCGCGAACTTCTCGGCGTCCTTGGCCGGATCCAGGTAGCGCGCGGTGCCGACTCCGCTGATCAGCAGCTCGCCGGTCTGGCCCCAGGGCACCGGCTGCCCCTGGTTGTCGACGACGGCCAGCTCCCAGCCGTCCAGCGGCGTGCCGATCCGCACCGGCGCTCCGGCGCGCATCAGCGAGGCGCAGGCCACGACGGTGGCCTCGGTCGGGCCGTAGGTGTTCCAGAACTCGCGCCCCGCCACGGCCAGCCGCTCGACCAGCTCCGGCGGGCACGACTCGCCGCCGACGATGAGCAGCCGCACCCGGTCCAGCGCCTCGGCGGGCCAGAGCGCGACCAGCGTCGGGACCGTCGAGACCACGGTGATGCCGCGCTCGACGAGCCACGGTCCCAGATCGGTGCCGGCCTTCACCAGCGAGCGCGGCGCCGGGACCAGGCAGGCGCCGTGCCGCCAGGCCAGCCACATCTCCTCGCAGGAGGCGTCGAAGGCGACCGAGAGCCCGGCCAGGACCCGGTCACCGGACCCCAGGGGCTGGCTCTGGACGAACAGGCGCGCCTCGGCGTCGACGAAGGCTGCAGCCGAGCGGTGCGAGACCGCGACGCCTTTGGGGCGTCCGGTGGTGCCCGAGGTGAAGATCACCCACGCGTCGTCGGCCGGCGCCGGCGGTCCCGGGCGCCGGCCGGCCGTCCCGGGCCCGGGACGGATCGCGCGGCCCTCGCCGATCACCGCGCACACCGCGGCGTCCTGCCAGATCATCTCGGCGCGCTCGTCGGGGTCGTCCACGTCGACCGGCACGTACGCGGCTCCGGCGGCGATCACCGCCAGGATCGCGATGTACAGATCGAGGGTCCCCGACGGCACGCGGACGCCGACCTTGTCGCCGGGCCCGACTCCGCGCCCGCGCAGGGTGTCGGCCAGCGTGGCGACAGCGCCGCGCAGCTCGCGGTAGGTGAGCACGGTCCCCGCCGCTTCCAGGGCGGGCGCCTCGGGGTGCTGCTGGACGGTCGCGTCGAGGACGTCGACGAGGGTCCGTGCCCGCGCAGCCTGGGCCACCGGCCAGACCGCGTGGTCCAGCGAGGCCGGCAGGATGCGCCCGAGGGGCATGGTCGTGACCGTGTCCTGGGTGGGTTGCATGAAGTTTTTCTCGAGTCGTCGTAGCCATTGATGACGTCAGGCCTGGCAGCCCTCGGGTGGCGACGCGACCGGCCATGCTGTCTCCATTATGGTCGGTCGCTAGGTAAGAACGGCGTTAAGAACAACTAAAGAGAGTAGTAGCAAACGGCGTGCGGGGGGTTCCGGCAGGTCATTGCTAGCCCCACGGGTTGAGGATCTTTGAGGAGCTTGGTGTGAGCGTGGCTTTCCCGTCCGACCGGTGGCGTTCGCGTTTGGGGACGCTTCGGCAGGTTGTCAGACAGGAGACGGTGACCCGGCAGGTCGCGGCGCACGTGCCGGATCTGCCGGCGCGCCGGGTGCTGGACATCGGGTGCGGGCAAGGGACTCAGGCCTTGTTGTTGGCTCGGCGCGGTCATTCGGTGACCGGACTGGACACCTCGGAGCAGTTGCTCGACGATTTCCGCGCCGCTTTGGATGCCGAACCTGAAGACGTCCGCGAGCGGGTCCGCCTGGTCCGAGGAGACGCGACGGAGCTCGGCTCGTTGTTCGGGCCGGGTGGCTTCGACGTGGTGTTGTGCCACGGCGTCCTGATGTATTTCGCCGATCCCGGGCCGTTGCTGGACGCGATCGCGGGGGCGGCGGCGCCGGGCGGAACCGTGTCGTTGCTGGTCCGCAACGGCGACGCGCTCGCGATGCGGCCTGGGCTGCTCGGCGATTGGGAGGCGGCGAATGCCGCTTTCGAGGGCAGCGGGTATCACAACCGGCTTGGCGTGGACGCGCGCGCGGACCGGTTGGAGGAGCTGACAGCGGAGTTGGCGCGGCGGGATTTGGCGGTGTCGCAGTGGTATGGCGTTCGCGTCTTCACCGATACCGCGGTGGACGCCGAACTGCCTGACGAGGCCACGCTGGATGCTGTGCTGGACGCCGAGGAGCGGGCCGGGCGGACCGATCCGTATCGGCACGTCGCTGCGCTGCTTCACGTGGTCGCGGTGCGGGTCGGCGCCTGATCTCGGGTCGCGGGTCTTGGACCGGGAATGATCAGCCGCCGGTGCTTCGTTGTGATCTTTTCATGAGCACCCTGCCGGCGACGATGCGCGCCCACGCCTTCAAGACCAACGGCGGTCCCGAGGTCTTCGAATCCATCGAGCTGCCGGTTCCCGGCCTGGATGATCGTAGTGTCCTGATCGAGGTCGCCTTCGCCGGCGTCAACTTCGCCGAGGTTCAGCATCGGCGTGGGGAGTTCGGGGAGCCCGACGGGCCGGGCGGCTACGACGTGCCGGGGCTGGAGGCGTCCGGGTGCGTGGTCGCGGTCGGGGATGGCGTGACCGAAGTGCGGGTGGGGGAGGAGGTCGCCGCGTATCTGCCAGCGTTCGGTGGGTATGCGCAGTTCGCGGTCACCTCCGCCGACTTCGTGCGGCCGGTCGGCGCGCTGCCGTTGGAGGTCGCGGCCGGGGTGCCGTGTGTCTACCCGACGGCTTACGGGCTGGTGTCCGACGTCGGGCGGCTGCGCGCGGGGGACAGCGTGCTGATCCACTCGGCGTCCGGCGGCGTCGGGGGCGCGGCGGCACGGATCGCCCGGGCGTCGGGGGCGCGGCACGTCTTCGGCACCGTCGGCTCCCCGGCGAAGCAGCCGGCGGGCTATGACGCGCTGTTCTCGCGCGAGGCGTTCGCCGACCAGGTGCTGGAGGCCACCGACGGCCGCGGCGTGGACCTGGTCCTGGACCCCATCGGCGGCCCGGTGCGCGCGGCGAGCCTGCAGGTGCTGGCGCCGTTCGGCCGGGTGGCGGTGTTCGGCGACCAGGGCCGGCACGACGACTGGACCGAGGACGTGTGGGCGCTGTGGAAGAACTCGCGGGCGGTCGCCGGCTACAACATCGGCGACGTGGCGCGCCGGGCCCCAGCCACGATCGGCGGGCATCTGGAGCGTGCGCTGGCGGCGCTGGCATCGGGGGAGTTGCCGTACGAGGCGCCGAGCGTAGTGCCGATCGCCGAGGTGGCCGAGGTGCACCGCGGGTTCGAGGCGGGGGAGCGGTCAGGGAAGACGGTGCTGCGGGTGGGCTGAGCTCTGTGCTCCGCCTACCGCGCCGGTGCGTTCCCAGCCAGCAACACAGCCAACAACAGCAGCACCGACGCACCGGCGAGCTCCACCACCACGTTCCGCCGCAGCGCCGCCGCACTCCCGCTGCCCCACGTCGCCACGATCCCACGCGACCCCCTGGCGACGCCGATCACGCACAGCAGGATCGCGACCTTGGCGAGCAACAGGCGGCCGTACGTGGTGTCCAGCAGGCCGCTGACACTCCCGACCTCCCGCCACGCCTGATACACCCCGGTCGCCACCAGCACCCCGACCGCCCCGAGCGCCAACCGCGAGAACCGCCGCACCGCCACCGCCACCGCCGCACCCCCACCGGCCACCAGCACCGCCACCACGAACAGCCCGCCGACCCACACCGCCATCGCCGCGACATGCAGCGTCAGAGCGACCATCGCCACCGGCGCACCACCCCCGGTCGCGGCATGCCCGGTCGCACCCCACGTGCCAGCCATCGCGACCGTGAACGCCAACGGCACCACCGGCCCCCGCGCACGCCGCAACACCGCATCCCCCACCACCGCCGCCAACGCGAGCGCGACGAGCCGCGCCATGAACGCATGCCCCTCCCGCGTGCCGAGCGTGACGGAGAGCAACGAGCGGTCGAGCAGGTGGCCAAGCGACAGCCCGCGCGCGGCGGGGGCATACGCGGCCAGCTGAATCAGGGTCCCGACGAGCAAAAGCGACCAGCCGAGCGCCGCCGGCCAGGTGGGAGTCGAGGGCGGCTCGGCTGCGGCTCCGACAACGGTGGCCGCCGAGCTGGCACTTGGGCTCACCGCGAGGTCCTCGGCGACCAGGTTTGCTCGCGCGGTAGGCGGACCGGCGGCGAGGCCTGCCGGTGCGTGCTCGGTGGCCAGGTTTGCTGTGGAGTGCTCGGTGCTCTGGATTGCTGGCGTGGCCTCGTCCCGCCGCCGATATGTGTACAGCGCCGCGACCCCGCCGACCATCGCGAGCCCCGCGAACCCGATCCACTGCCCCGCGTCGTAAACCGCGCTCGTCAAGCGATTGTGCCCGAGTCCCGCGACACTGGCCGGCACGCTCGCCGCACCCACCGCGAACATGACCGTCCCGGAGCTCGCGTGCCCGTCGTCGGCCGCCGTCACCTGCCACACCACCACGAACGTGCCGTGCCGCGCGTCCGGCGCCAGGTCCACGGCCAGGCTGTCGGCGCCGGACAGCCCGGCACGCAGCGCCCCCGCGTCCAGTCGCCGGCCGTCGGGGCCGATCACCTTCACCGCGCTGAGCTTCAGGACGATCTCCTCCGAGAATCGCAGCCCCACCTGCGTCGGCTCGCTGCCCAGGACAGCGCCCTGCGAAGGCGTCGACGCTGCCAGCTCCGCGTGCGCTGAAGCCGGTCCCGCGAACACGACGAGTGCCGCGAACACCGCGGCGCATACCGTCAGGATCCGCCGTCCGAGCGATGACTTCAGTGACATTCCCCAGCCGCCTTCCGCTTCGCGACCACCGCCGCGACGCCGGTCCGGTAGTCCGCCAGCGTCTGCGCGTCCGGCTCGAACTTCCACGCTCCGCCCTCGAAGACCACCGCGCTGCTCCCGGTCGTCGACCCCTGATGCCAGTCGACCTTCACGTCTGTCGCGGAGACGTCCGTCGCCGCGTCGATCACGTACGGCTCGCCCAAAGCCGGCCGGCACTCCGTGTTCAGCCGCACGAAGTCCGCCTCACTCAACGCCGCACGCCCCGCCGCCGACCACAGCCCCCACGCCTGCGCCCACCCGCCGCCGGACATCAGCCCGAACTCCTGCGTCGCCACCGACCTCGCCCGCACCATCGACGGCCCGGACGCCCCCGAAGCCCCAGCAGCTCCCGAAGCCCCACGCGAAGCAGACCCCCGAGACCACCCCGCCAACACCGAGTTGGCCGCGACCACCGCGACCACCACCGCCAGCAGGAACCACCACCCGGCGGCCCGGCCGCGCAATCGCAATCCGAGGCGCGCAGCGCGCATCAAACCCTCCTCTCGCCGGCTGAGAACGGGACGGCGGCCCGAAACCCCGCAGCCGCCGCCCCGCGCGACCAACCGGCTCAGTTCGTGAGCCGGTTCGTCCCGTAGTGCAGGATCATGTTCTGATTCGCACTCAGGTCCAGGTCCGCCGTGAACCGCAGCGAGTCCCGGATCTGGTTGTTCGTGATCGCCGTACTCGGCGCCCCGCCCCAGGTGTACGTGAACGTCTGCCCCGGCGCGACCTGCCGCTGGTTCAGCGGCACGTCGTGGAAGCCCAGCCGCGCGATGTAGAACGACGTCCCGTCCCCGCGCGGCACCTCCAGGTAGTCCTGCTGCGGATGCCCGTACGCCACCGACGCCGAGTACGCGTGGTTGTCAGAGCTCGAAGGCGCGCGCCAGATCAGCACCGCGCAGTCCGTGGCCAACGTCTCGGACGAGGTGTTGGTGAACGTGAACGTCCAGTTCCCGTACCACTGGTCACCGCTGAACGACACCGCCTCCGACAGGCCGACGTTGCTGCTGAACTGCGTGGTCAGCGGCTCGCTCAGGATCGGGTTGGTGCCGCTGATCGGGTGGTTCACGCCGTTGGCGCAGCGCTCCAGCGGCGAGCTGTACACCGACGGCGCGCCGCTGGGCACCGCCTGGCTGTAGGTGGCGGGCCCGGCCGCGACCGCGGAGGTCGCGGTGCTGTCGGCCGCGGCGCTGCCACCGGAGCCCAGGGCGGCGATCCCGGCCGCGACCGCGGCGGTGGCCAAGCCCGCGGCCAGGCCCCGTTTGGTGGAGATGCGTTGCATGCGGGGAGTCCTTTCATCAGGACGGTCCCGGCGGGCATGCCGGGAACCGGGGTGGTGCCGTGGCATGGCGCGGTGCCCCGAAAGCGAGCGAGGCAGAGCGCTGACAACCGCCCCCACGTCCCACGCCGGCGTCGCCGCAGCCCGCACGTCGCGTGAAAGGCGATGTAATGAAGCATCCGCATATACGAGATTTGTGATGCGGATAACCCTTCGTCATGGATGGTCTACTGCGGTGCGCGGGCCGCGTCAAGGGTTTCCGGGGCCTTGGTCTAGTCCATTAGGTCTAGACCCATGTCAGCCCCGTGAATAAACGGGCACGCCAAGGGCCCCGCAAGGGCGGCGCGCAACCCGGGCGTGTCCGTCGGTGTGTCCGTCACGCCGCCGATCCCGCCGCCGTGGTGCGATAGTCCGATGGAGTTGCGTCCGATGGAGTTGCGGGAGTTGCAGGGCTTCGTGGCGGTCGTCGAAGCCGGGAGCCTGTCGGCGGCGGCGCGGCGGCTGCACGTCAGCCAGCCGGCCTTGTCCCAGACGATCGCGGGACTGGAACGCGAACTGCGCGTCCGGCTGCTGGAGCGCAGCAGCACCGGGGTGAAGGTCACCGAGGCCGGCGGCGTGCTGCTCGGCGAGGCACGCGCCGTGCTGGCCCGCTATGAGCAGGCGCAGCGCGTCATGGCCGGCTTCACCGCGGGCGACACCGGCGGCGTCCTGCGCCTGGGGATCCCGCTGGAGTTCCCCTCGACGGTGCTCGCGCCGGCGTTGGCCGAGCTCGCCGAATCGTGTCCGAACACCCGCGTGCAGGCGCGGCACCTGTCCACCGCCGAGCAGATCACCGCGCTGCGGGCCGGGGAGTTGGACGTCGGCCTGCTGCGCGAACGCCCGGCCGGCGACGACTTCGACGCGATGCTGGTGACGCGCGAACGGCTCGGCGTGCTGCTGGCGGCCGGGCCGGCGGCGGAACTGGCCGGCGCCGACGGCGTGCCGCTGGACGCGCTGGCCGCCCTGGAGTGGCTGCCCTTCCCGCGCACCGACAGCCCGGCCTGGCACGACGAGGTCACCGCGATCCTGCGCAGCCACGGCTTGACCTTGGGCTCCGACGCCCCGCCGAACCAGCGCCTCATCGCCGAGGTCAAGCTGGCGGCGGTGACCGCGGGCCAGGCCTTCGCGCTGGCCCCGCCGGACTGGTCGCAGCCGCTGCCCGACGGGGTGGTGTGGCAGCCGTTGGCGGGCCATCCGCTGGTGCGCCGCACCTGGGCGGTCTGGCCCGCCGACTCCCGGCGCCGCGACCTGGGGCTGCTGATCGCCGCGTTCGAGCGCGGCTGATCAGCGATCACCCAGACTTACCCAGACTTACCCAGACTTACTCAGGGCACTGGCAGAGCTGTATCAGTGCTCCGTCAGACCGCGGTCCGCCCGCCATCCACCGGCAACACCACGCCCTGCACGAAGCTGGCCCCGTCCCCCACCAGGTACGCCACCGCTGCCGCGATCTCCTCCGGCGCCGCCGGACGCCCGAGGGGCGCCTCGGCCGCGAGCCCGTCCAGATTGTCGCCCATCGGTGCCGTGCCCTCGGTACGCGTCGGCCCGACGCCCACCGCGTTGACCCGCACGCCGCTCGGCCCGTACTCGGCGGCCCACGCCTTCGTCAGCAGGTTCACCGCCGCCAGGCTCGACCCGTACAGCGCCATGCCCGCCTTGCCGTAGGCGGCGACCTGCGTGCTGATGTTGACGATCGCACCCTTGCCGCGTGCGGCCATCGCCGGCGCCAGCTCCGCCACGAGGAAGAACTTCGCCTTCACGTTCAGCGCGTACAGCTCGTCGAACTGCTCCTCGGTCATCTCCGCGGTCGGCCCGAACGGGAAGGCCCCGGCGTTGTTCACCAGGATGTCCACCCGCCCGCCGCCGGCCTCGACGGCCTCGCGCGCCAGCCGTCGAACCGCCGCCGCGTCGCTCAGATCCGCGGAAATGAAATCCGCCTTTCCGCCACGTTCCCGAATACCGTTCACGACGCTGTCGCCGCGCTTCCGGTCCCGTCCGGCAACGAGAACGTGCGCCCCCTGCTCGGCCAGCGCCTTCGCGACGGCAGCCCCGATCCCGCTGGTCGCACCGGTGACCAGAGCCACGTTCCCGTCCAGGGAGTATGCAGTCATGAGAATTGCCTTTCATGGAATTCCGATGGTGACGCTTCATCGAACCCCACGCGCCATCGCACACTTCCATAGCGGCCACAGGCATTCCTTATAGCCGATATCGGCGCTGATTCTGGCTGGCGGCAGGCTCCCGCGATCTGATAGGAGTCACTGTGACTACCGCTACCCACTCTTCCGGCACCTGGCAGCTCGGCGACCGCACCGTCCACCGCCTCGGCTTCGGCGCCATGCGCCTGACCGGCACCGGCGCCTTCCACAACGGCACGCCCCGCGACCGCGGCACCTCCATCGCCGTCGTCCGCCGCGCCGTCGAACTCGGCGTGAACCACATCGACACCGCCGCGTTCTACTTCTCCGCCCTCCGCTCGGCCAACGAGATCGTCAACTCCGCGCTCGCCGCCTTCCCCGCCGACGAGGTCCTGGTCGCGACCAAGGTCGGCCCGCGCCGCGACCGCGCCGGCGGCTGGGAGGGCGCGGCCCGCCCCGAGGACCTGCGCGGCGACGTCGAGCAGAACCTGCGCGAACTCGGACGCGACCACCTGGACCTGGTCTACCTGCGCAACATGCGGTGGGACTCGCTCGCCGACCACTTCGGCGCCCTGGCCGAACTGCGCCAGGAAGGCCTGATCCGCAACCTCGGCGTCTCCTCGGTCTCGACCGCGCAACTGCACGAGGCGCGCGCCATCGCCCCGGTCGTCGCGGTGCAGAACAAGTTCGGCCTCGACGACACCGACTCGGTCGAGGTCATGCGGGCCTGCGGCGAACTGGGCATCGCCTTCGTCCCCTTCTTCGCCATCGCCGGCGCCCGCCCCGGAGCCGAGGACGCCGCGACCGCCGCCACCGGCACGGCCGAAGCCGAGGAAGACCGCGCGGCGAAAGTGGCCGAGGCCCACGGCGTCAGCCCGCAGCAGATCCGCCTGGCCTGGACCCTGGCCCAGGGCCCGCACGTCCTGGCGATCCCCGGCACCGGAGACATCGCGCACCTGGAGGCGAACATCGCCGCCGGCGCGATCCGGCTGACGCAAGAAGACCTGGAATCGCTCGGCTAAGCGACGCCTAAGCGACCAACGCCTGGAACGAATCCAGCACTCGCTCCAACCCGAACTCGTAAGCGTGGTCGGGGTCGTACGCCGCGCCGTGTGCCTCCCCGGCCGCCGACCCGACCCGCACCGCCGTGGGGTACTTCTCGGCGTCGAAAACCTTCTCCAGCAACGGCGCGTTCGCCTGCCACCACTGCCGGTCGCTCATCGCACTGTCGACCTGCGCGGCCCGGGTGTCCGCCGCGCTGCGCGCCCAGCCCTGTACGAAACCGAGCAGGTGCGTCAGACAGTCGTCCGTCTGCACGTCGCTGAGCCCCATGTCCTGGAACGCCGTGAGTTCGTGCTCGTACTTGGCCATCAACCCGGGCCCCAGCGGCGGCCGTGCCGTCGAGACCTCCGCCGCCCACGGATGCCGCTCGAACAGCTCCCGGTTCTCCTCGGCGATCGCCCGCACCCGCTCGCGCCACGGCCGGCCGGCGGTCTGCGGGCGCGGCATCGCGGCGTACGCGGTGTCCATCATCAGGTCCAGCAGCTCTGCTTTGCCCGGCACGTACGTGTACAGCGACATCGGGACCACGCCGAGCTCCTGCGCGACCCGCCGTATCGTCACCGCCTCCAGCCCCTCGGCGTCGGCGAGCGCCGTCGCCGTCGCGACCACCGCCTCCACGCTCAGCGCGCGGCGGGGTCCGCGGCGGGGTGCGGCGGTCGCGGCGGGGTCCTCGCCGGTCCGCCAGAGCACCCGCAAGGTGTGGGCCGGATCACCGGCGCTGGTTCGTTCCGTCGGCACGGGAACAATCCTCCCGCATCATGCGTTGTACGCTGTACACTGTACGTCGTACATTTTAATCGGCAGGAGGAGAACCATGCGCATCGCCGCCAGCGCCATATCGAGGACCTGGAGGGCGAGCTGGCCCGGCTGCAAGGCGAAGGCGTCGCGATCACCATGCCGCTCACCTCCGAGGAATGGGGCGAGCGGGCGTTCCAGGTCCGCGATCCCAACGGCGTGATCGTGCAGCTGGTCGACTGGAACGCCGCAGCCAACTGACAAGACCTCCTGCGGAGGGGAAAACGGCCGGGGACGGGAGCCGATCGACTCGACCCCCGCCCCCGGCCGGTCGGTGGTTCAGCCCGCCGCCGCAGCGACGTCAGCCCTCAGCCGCCACAGCCTGCTTGATCAGATCCGCCACCGCCGCCGGCCGCGACACGTACACCGAGTGACTGCTCCCCGGCACCTCGACCGTCGTCGCGCCGATCCGTTCGGCCATCGCGCGCTGCGCCGGCGGCGGGATCATCCGGTCGTCGCCGGCGACCAGGTACCACGCCGGCTTCGTGCGCCACGCCGGCTGCGACACCGCGCCGTTGAGCGCGTCCAGGCCCCACGGCACCTGCGAGTCGGCCATGAACTGTGCCTGCGGCCGCGGCAGGTCCCCGGCGAAGGAGTCCGCGAACTTCTCGCGGTCCAGGAACAGGAACCCGTCCTGCGGCGGCAGGATCGGCAGCACCGGCGCGCCCGGCGGCGGGTCGGCGATCAGCGTGCCGACGGACTCGCCCTTGTCCGGGGCGAAGGCCGTGATGTAGCACAGCGCCTTCACCTTCGGGTGGCCGCCGGCCTCGGTGATCACGGCGCCGCCGTAGGAGTGCCCCACCAGCGTCACCGGCCCGGGCATGCCCTCGATCACCCGATGCGTGGTCGCCACGTCGTCCTCCAGCGACACCGTGGCGTTCTGCACCACGCCGACGCTGTATCCGTCCGCCGTCAGCACGTCGTACACGCCCTGCCAGCCCGAGCCGTCGACGAAGCCGCCGTGCACCAGCACGACACTCCCGCGTCCCGCACCCTCGTTCATCGTTCCTCCACTGGTCCGCCGAGCCGGAACCGGCCCTGATCAGGACAGTAGGAACACGGCCGAGCCGCTCGCTCCCGTCATGTGACGTACTTTCGCACCCCGGATTTCCTGGTGATCGAATCCCGGACGGGGTTCACTGAGGGGCATGGCCGGTGATCAGCAACCCTTGGTGGGCCGCGAGACCGATCTGGCACGGCTCGGCGAGTTCGCGGCCGCCGTCCCGGACAGCGACGGATCGATGCTCCTGCTCGGGGAACCCGGAGTCGGCAAGAGCGCGCTGCTGGCCGCCGTCACCTACGCGGCCGAGGCCCGGCGTATCAGGGTCCTGTCGACGGTCGGCGTCCAGTACCGGGCACAGGTCGGCTACAGCGCCGTGCAGCGCCTGCTCACCTCGCAGCCCGAAGGCCGCGCGGCCGTCGCCGCCACCCCGGTCCTGGCCGTCGCCCTGGGCCTGCGCCGCGGCACCACCCCCGGCCACGACGCCGTCACCGACGCCGTCGTCGCCCTGGTCGCGAAGCTGTCCGCCGAGGCGCCGACGCTGCTCGTCCTGGACGACGTGCAGTGGCTGGACCGGGCCAGCGCCGACGTCCTGGGCCAGCTGGCCCGCCGCCTGTCGGTCGGCTCCGGCCTGCTGTGCGCGGCGCGCCCCGGCGACGAAGGCTTCTTCGACTCCACCGGCCTGCCGGTCCACGGGCTCGGCCCGCTCAGCGACGCCGCCGCCGAAGAACTGCTCACCCAACGCTTCCCGGCCCTGGCCCCGCGCGTCCGCCGGCGCCTGATGGCCGACGCCGAAGGCAACCCACTGGCGCTGCTGGAACTCCCCGCCGCCCTGACCGACTCCCAGCGCGGCTCCTCCCAGGCCCTGCCCACGCGCCTGCCGCTGACTCAGCGCCTGGAGTCCGCCTTCGCCTCCCGCATCAACAGCCTGCCGGCGGCCACCCGCCACCTGCTGCTCGTCGCAGCCCTCGAAGGCAGCGGCAACATGCAGGTCCTGCGCCGCGCGGTGGCCGGCCGGTGCAGCCTGAAACACCTCGCCCCGGCCGAACGCGCCCGGCTGGTCCACGTCGACGACGTCACCGGCCGCCTGGCCTTCCGGCACTCGCTGATGCGCTCAGCCGTCGTCGAACTGTCCACGAGCGACCAACGGCGCGGCGTGCACCGCGCGCTCGCCGAAGCCTGGGCCGCGGTGCCCGAACAGCGCGCCTGGCACCTCGCGCAGGCCGCGGTCGATCCCGACGAGCCGATCGCCGCCCTGCTGGAGGAGGTCGCCGACCTGGGATTCCGGCGCGGCGACGGAGTCAACGCGGTCGCCGCGCTGCTGCGCGCCGCCGACCTGACCCCGTCGGCGACCGAACGCGCCCGGCGCCTGGCCAAAGCCGCCTACGTCGGCGCACACCTCACCGGCGCCCTGCACGAGGTGCCGCGCCTGCTCGACACCGCACACCAGGTCGCACCGGACGCCGACTCCCTGGCCGCGGCCGTGGCCACCGCGACCTACCTGATGAACAGCCACGGCGACATCGACACCGCCTACCGCCTGCTCACCGGCGCCATCGCCCTGCTGCCCGAACCCTACGACGCGACCGACGTCACCCTGAGAGTGGCGCTGTCCACCCTGCTGATCGTCTGCGTCCACGGCGCGCGCCCCGAAATGTGGGCCGGCTACGACGCCCTGGTGGCCGCCAGCGTCGACGTCCCGCCGAGCCTGGAGATGCTGCGCGCCACGTTCGCCGACCCGGCGCGCGCGAAGCCCTCGGACTGGGCCCGGCTGGACGCCGCCATCGCCGAGATGTCCGGCAGCCCGGACCTGGCCCGCATCATCCGCGTCGCCACCGCCGGCGCCTTCGCCGACCGCCTCGGCGCGATGGAGGAACCGCTGCACCTGGCAGCCCGCGGCGGCCGCACCGGCGAGAACAACTTCCCGGCGATCCAGGCCTCGTTCCTGTGGGCCAGCCACGCCTTTTACACCGGCCAGTGGTCGGAGTTGCGCGAGATCGTGGGCAACGGACTGCGGCTGTGCGAGGAGCTCGACTACCCGCTGCGCTCCTGGACCGGCAAGTGGGTCCTCGGCTGCGTGTCAGCCCTCTGCGGCGAGTACGCACTGGCCACGTCCTACGCCGACGAGATGGACCGCTGGGCCGCACCGAGGCGCGCCCAAGCCGTCCGCCGCTACGCTTCGCATGTCAGAACCCTGACCGCGCTGTCGCAGAGTGAGTTCGAGAAGGCCTATCAGCATGCGAACGCGATCACCCCGGCCGGGACCTTCGCGCCGTTCGCCGGACACGCGCTGTGGGCCGTCCTGGACCTGATCGAGGCGGCGGTGCGCACCGGCCGGCGTGCCGAAGCGCTCGCGCACGTGGCAGCCGCCCGGCAAGCCGGCCTGCACACGGTGTCCCCGCGCCTGGCGATGGTCCTGACCGCCGGCGAGGCGATGGCCGCCGAGGACGACGAAGAGGCGGTCGCCGGGCTCCGCGCGGCCTCGGCCCTCGACGGCGCCGAGCGCTGGCCCTTCGACCTGGCCCGGATCCAGCTCCACTGCGGCGAGCGGCTGCGGCGTGGCCGCGCCCTGGTCCAGGCGCGCGACCAACTCGCCGCCGCCGCGCAGACCTTCGACCGGCTCGGCGCCAAGCCCTGGACCGACCGCGCCAACAAGGAGCTGCGGGCCGGCGGCCGGGCCGTGCACGTCGCGGCCGGCGAGGACGTGTCGCTGACCCCGCAGCAATGGGAGATCGCCGGCCTTGCCGCCGCCGGCCTGACCAACAAGCAGATCGCCTCGCAGCTCTACCTGTCCCCGCGGACCGTCTCGACCCACCTCTACCAGCTGTTCCCCAAGCTGGGAGTGACCTCTCGGGCTGCGCTGCGCGACGCTCTGGAACGCTTCGAAGGATTCGACCGGCCGTGAACTTACGCCGTGCACACGCTCGTGTCCGGCCAGAGCCGGCAGGCCCCAGACACGGCGAAAGCCGGGCGGTCGGGCCCGCCCGGCTCTCCCGTTCCGCATCAGCGGATCAGACCTCCAGCCGTTCGCCGGTGCTGGCCGAGAACAGGTGCGTCTCGTGGCCGTGCGGCTTGGCGTACAGGGTGTCGCCCTTCATCGGGACGGCGCGGGCGTCCACGCGCAGGATCATGTCGACGTCCTTGTCCCCGACGTGCGCGCTGGTGTAGGCGAAGGCGTCGGCGCCCAGCTCCTCGACCAGTTGGACCGTCATGGCGATGGCGCCCTCGGCGTCGCCGACGAGGTCGAAGGACTCCGGACGCACGCCGAGCGTCAGGGTCGTGGCACCGGAGGCCGTGGCCACGCCGAGCGCGTCCCGCGAGACCGGGACCACCAGGCCGTCCAGCTGCACGCCGCCGTCGACGATCGGGACCTCGACGAGGTTCATCGCCGGGGAGCCGATGAAGCCGGCCACGAAGACGTTCGCAGGCTTCTCATACATGCCGCGCGGGGTGTCGCACTGCTGGAGCAGACCGTCCTTGATGACGGCGACTCGGTCGCCCATGGTCATGGCCTCGACCTGGTCGTGGGTGACGTAGACGGTGGTGGTGCCCAGGCGGCGCTGGAGCGAGGCGATCTGGGTACGGGTCTGGACACGCAGCTTGGCGTCCAGGTTGGACAGCGGCTCGTCCATGAGGAAGACCTTGGGCTCCCGGACGATCGCGCGGCCCATGGCGACGCGCTGGCGCTGGCCGCCGGACAGCGCCTTGGGCTTGCGGCCCAGGTACTCGGTGAGCTCCAGCAGCTTCGCGGCCTCTTCCACGCGCTTGGCGATGGTGGCCTTGTCGACCTTCGCGATCTTCAGCGCGAAGCCCATGTTCTCCGCGACGGTCATGTGCGGATAGAGCGCGTAGTTCTGGAACACCATCGCGATGTCCCGGTCCTTCGGCGGAAGGTGCGTGACGTCACGATCGCCGATGAAGATGCCGCCGGAGGACACTTCCTCCAGGCCGGCGAGCATGCGCAGAGCGGTGGACTTACCGGAACCCGAGGGGCCGACCAGCACCAGGAACTCGCCGTCGGCGATGTCCAGGTTCAGCTTGTCGACCGCGGGCGAGTCCGCCCCGGGGTAGACGCAGGAAGCGTCCTGATAAACGACACCAGCCATCTCAACCTTACCCTTCTGACCGGCAGGAACGTGCCGGACGATCCGAGTCCGAGGGTCGGCGCGGGCCGCGCTGGGAGGCGCGCGCCGTTGTCTGAATGACGGTACTCCGAGATTTCGCTCTGGGAAGACTCGGAACGGTGGAGATTGCGTTTCCGCAGGTAAAAGGCGGTAAATCGCTCGATCTCCGAGAGGCGTTCTCGCCGCCGAGTCACGTGTCCCGCTCGGTGCGTCTCAGGCCCCGGGATCCGCCTTCCGCAACACCACCACCGGAATCGGCCGCCGCGTCTTGACCGCGTAGGCCCGGTATCGGTCACGGTTCCCGGCGTTGACGATGTCCCACAGGCGCGCGTAGTCGGCGTCGTCCGGCGTGCGGACGGTCGCCACGACGGGCACCCGGCGCCGCGCCACCTGGATCTCGGCTGTGGAGTCGGCGCGCAGGTTGTGCAGCCAGCCGGGCGCCTTGTCGCTGCCGCCGTTGGACGCCACGACCAGCCACGTGTCTCCGTCGCGGGCGTAGGTCAGACCGTTGGTGCGGGTCTCGCCGCTGCGCCGGCCGGTCGTGCGCAGCAGCAGGACCGGGACGCCGAGCAGGCGGTGGCCGAGCCGGCCGTCGGTGCGTTCGTAGAGCTTCTGGTGGGTGCGGAGCAGGTTCATGCCGGTCTCCGGTCTCGTTCGGCCGCTGAATGTGTGCAGTGCAAACATTACACCTTCGCGAGATAGGCAGGGAGCCTGCTATTATTGTCAGGAAACCTGCGCTTCTTCGACCATCGGGAGCACCCATGTCCGTTGCCGACAACCTCCGCGCAGGCCGGGACGACACCGCGCCCGACCTCCCGGACAACTCCGAACTCCGGGCCGAGCCCGCCGCCCCGGCCGCCCCGGCCAAGCCCGATATCGCGGCCAACCCCTACGGCCCCCGCTTCGTCGCGCCCCTCTACCTCGGCTCGGCGCTCAACCCGATCAACAGCTCGATCATCGCCACGGCCCTCGTCGCCCTGGCCGCCGCTCTGCACATCACCGTCGGCGCCACGGCGATCCTGATCTCCAGCCTCTACCTGACCAGCGCCCTGGCCCAGCCCGCAGCCGGCCGCCTCGCCGAGGAGTTCGGGCCGCGCCGGGTCTTCCTGGCGGGCATCGGGCTGGTGCTGGTGGCGGGCGTCGTCGGGTCGGTGGCCACGTCGCTGCCGGGGCTGATCGCCGCCCGCGTCCTGATCGGTGCCGGCACCTCCGCCGGCTACCCGTCGGCGATGCTGCTCATCCGGCGCCGTGCGCACCAGGCCGGCCTGCAGGCGCCGCCGCACCGCGTGCTCGGCGGCCTGGCGGTGGCCGGCGCAGCGACCGTCGCCATCGGTCCCGCGATCGGCGGCCTGCTGGTCGGCTGGCTCGGCTGGCGCACCGCGTTCTGGATCAACATCCCGTTCGCCGCGGTGGCCCTCGTGCTGACGCTGATCGGCATCGCCCCGGACGCCAAGACCGCCCCTGGTGTTGGTGGCGCCGCCCGCCCCGCCAACTCGCCCCGCGCCCTCGCCTCCCGCATCGACCTGTTCGGCATGCTCGGCTTCGGCGGCTCGCTCACCGCGCTCGTCGTGTTCCTCAACACCCTGCCACGCCTGAACTGGCCGTCGCTCGCCCTCGCCGCGATCCTGGCCGTGCTCCTCGTCGCCTGGGAACTGCGCGCCGCCCAACCGTTCCTCGACGTGCGCCTCCTGGCCTCGAACAGGGCCCTGACGCGCACCTACATACGCAACGGCCTGACACTCCTCGGCACCTACGTGATCCTCTACGGCCTCACGCAGTGGCTGGAAGCGGTACGCGGCCTGTCCGCCTACCAGGCCGGCCTGGCCCTGCTCCCCATGGGCGCCCTCTCGGCCGTCACCGCACGCATGACAGCCCGCCGCACCAAAGTTCGCATCCCGCTCCTGGCCAGCGCGGTCCTGCTGGTCGTCGGCGCGATAGCAATGCTCTTCATCAACACCGGCACCCCGATACCCGCGGTCATCGCCGCGAGCGCCGTCTTCGGCTTCACCTCCGGCGCCGGCACGGTCGCCAACCAGACCGTCCTCTACCGCGAAGCCCCCGCCGCCACCGTGGGCACCGCCTCCGGCCTCCTGCGCACCTTCGGCTACCTGGGCTCCATCGCCTCAGCCGCCATCACCGGCGTCGCCTTCCACACCCGCGTCTCCGACCCGGGCCTGCACCACGTCGCGTGGATCCTGGTCCTGATCGCCGCGGTCGTCCTGGTCATGACCGTCCTGGACCGCCACCTGGCGCGCGCCGACCGCACGCGCTAGCCGCAGTACTCTGCTACGCCTGCGCGTCCGCCAGCCGGTCCATGATCGCCGCCGCCTGATCCAGCACCCTGCGTTCCTCCAGGCCCAGCGTCGCCGAGATCGCCTTCGACAGCCACGCCTCGCGCGTCGCCGAGCTGCGCTCGATCAGCGCGCGGGCCTCCGGCGTGGCGCTGACCAGGACCTTGCGGCCGTCGCTGGGGTCCTTGCCGTCGCTGATGAGGCCGCTGGCGCGCAGGCCGGCCAGGGTCTCGGCCATCGACTGCCGGCGCACGTGCTCGGCCAGCGCCAACTCCGTCGCGGTGACCGGGCCCTGTTCGACGATGCGGTGCAGGACCGTCAGGTGCGACCAGGTGACCGGTACGTCCTCGACGATCGGGGCCTCGGAGCGCAGGCGGGCCCGCAGGCGCGTCATGGCCCGCATCAGTCCGAGGGCGGTGCCCTCGGGCGGAGGCGGTTCGCTGTTCATCGGCCCAGCTTACGGCAGCCGGGTGCGGCCGCGGGGTCTGCCGGGGCCGGTCGCCGCACTGCTCACGGCGCGGTCTGCCGCGCCGCTCACGGCACCACCGTCACCGGCCACTTCCCCGCCTTCACCAGCCGGATCGCGACCGAGCCGACGATCCGGTGCCCGGCCTTCTGCGACGCCCCGATGACCACCGCGTCGGCCCTGAGCTTGACTGCGAAGTCGCACAGGCCGTGGTACGGATCGCCCTCGCCGGTGTAGAACTCCCAGCGCGCGACGGTGCCCTCCGGCAGCCGCTCGGCCGCCTCCTCCATCTGGCGGCGCAGATCCTCGGCGGTGGTGCGGCCGACGGCGATCATCTCCGAGGCGGCCGACGGCGACACGCTGGCCGGGTAGGGCTGGATGTAGACCAGGGCCAGCTTGGCGTTCTGGCGCCGGGCCAGCCCCGCGGCGTACGCGGCGGCGCGGACCGAACTGTCGGAGCCGTCGATGCCCGCCATGATCACGAGTGGGCCGTCCGTACCCAGTTCGAACATTCTGCGGCTCCCGGGGTGTGGAGGACGGGTGAGGACGTTGTGCGCTGCTCCCTACCGAGCATACGGATCCCACACCATCCCTCTCACGCCGGAGCCCGCCCAACCGGCGCCGTTCGAAGCAGTCACCGCGACGGTCGCCGACGCGGCTATCGGCCCGTGCCGCCCCGGATCCCGTCCAGCGCCATGTCGATGGCCTCCTTCACGAACCGGTCGTTCACCGGCCCGTGCCCGTGCAGCAGCCGGTGGTAGATCGGCCCGTAGATCAGGTCCAGCGCGACCTCCATCCGTGTGCTCGCCGGAATCTCGCCGCGCTCGACGGCCCGCTGCAAAGCCGCCCGCGCCAACTCCCGCCGCGGCTCCACGAACCGCTGCCGGTACTCCGCGGCGAACACGGGATCCGCCTGCGCCGCCGCGATCAACTGTGCGATCACCGGGCCGTACGGCCGCGAAGCGATCAGCCGCGCCCACGGCCGGATCAACGAAACCAGATCACTGCGAAGCGAACCGGTGTCCCGGACCGACGGCTGCACCGCGCTCCACTCGGTGAACAACGCGTCCAGCGCCAGGCTCTCCTTGGTCGGCCACCACCGGTAGATGGTGGCCTTGCTGACCCCGGCGCGCTCGGCGACGGTGTCCATGCTCACCGCCGACAGGCCGCGGGTCAGCAACAGATCCGAGGCCGCTGCCAGGATCGCCTGATGCGCACGATGGCTGCGCGGCCGTCCTCGTTGCGGGGCGTCGGCTGCCGGACCCGCCTCCGAATCAGTGGTCGAATCAGTGGTCGAATCAGCAGCCTCGCCCGCCGTGCCTGCCGCCGCTGTGCCCGCCGTGCCCGCCGGACCCGCAGTCCCGCTCATCTCCCGCGCCTCAGGCGTCGGCGTCGGCAGCGATCTCGGCCAGGTCGTCCTCGGTCAGCTTCAGCCACACCGCGTCGATGATCGGGTCCACCTGGTCCGGGCGCCGGAACCCGGTGATCGCCCCGCTCACCGCCGGGTTCAGCAGCGTCCACGCCACCGCGACGGCCCCGGCCGACATCCCGTGCCGCTCCCCGACCGCCCGCAGCCGGTCGGCCAGCGCGAGGTTCCGCGTCAGCCGCGGCTCGGTGAACCAGTCGTCGCTCTTGCGCCAGTCGTTGTCCGGCATCGCCTCGACCCGCTCCCGCGTCATCGCGCCGGTCAGCATCCCGGAGCCCATGGGGGAGTAGACGATGACGCCGATGTCGTCCTTCAGCGCCGCCGGCAGGATCTCCGCCTCCACCTCGCGCTCGATCAGCGAGTACGGCGGCTGCAGCGTCTCCACCGGCGCGATCGCCTGAGCGCGCCGGATCTGCTCGACATTGAAGTTCGACACCCCGATGTGCCGGACCACGCCCTGCTCCTTCAGCTCGGCCATCGCGGCCCAGCCCTCCTCGACGTCGGCCTCGGGGTTCGGCCAGTGGATCTGGTACAGGTCGATGGCGTCGACCCCGAGCCGCTTCACGCTGGCCTCGGCCTCGCGCAGGATCGAGTCGCGCTTGAGGCTGTGCACGACGTGGCCGCTGCCGTCGTTCAGCAGCGAGCACTTGGTGAAGACGTACGGACGCCGCTCCAGGCCCTGCAACGCGCGGCCGACCACGCTCTCGGAGTGCCCGAAGCCGTACGCGGCGGCGGTGTCGATCCAGTTCACGCCGAGCTCCAGCGCCCGGTGGATCGCGTCGACGGACGCCTGGTCCTGCTGCGGCCCCCAGCCGAACTCCCAGTCACCGCCGCCGATGGCCCACGCGCCGAAGCCGACGCGGGTGATCGGCAGGCCGGTGGCGCCGAGCGGGACGGTGGGCAGCTGTGTGGTTTCCATGATTCCTCCGAAGTCTCCCGAAGCGTCGGTCTCAATAAAACTGTACTACCAGTTTCGTTAAGGGAACAACAGCGCCAACGTCGCTGTTACTCCCAATAACGAAACCGCGAGTTCAGTTTCTCGACACGAGATACCCGAGACGCACGCGACACGAGCGACAGGAGCAACCCATGTCCACCCTGGAGATCCTCCACCCCACCACCGGCCGCCGCTTCGACAACTCGTTCCTGCTGCAACGGGTCCAGCCCGCGATGACCGGCCTGATCGACGGCTCCTTGTCCACCCTGGCCCCGGTCTTCGCCGTCGTCTTCGCCACGCACCAGCCGATCTACGCCTTCTTCGCGGGCCTGGCCACCGCCATCGGCGCCGGCGTCAGCATGGCCTTCTCCGAGGGCCTGTCCGACGACGGCGAGAGCACCGGCCGCGGCAACCCGTTCGCCCGCGGCGCGATCACCGGCGCCGGCACCTTCCTCGGCGGCGTCCTGCACACCCTGCCGTTCCTGGTCCCGCAGTACGGCGCGGCCGTGATCGTCGCCCTGGCGACCATCGCCTTCGAACTCCTCACCCTGGCCTGGGCGCGCTCCCGCTTCTTCGGCACCGGATTCCTGCGCTCCTTCGTCGCGATCGCCCTCGGCGGCGCGATCATCACCGCGGTGAGCGCGGGGCTGGGATCGCTCAGCTGACGGCCGGCCGTTCATGCCCGCCACCGGCGGACGGGACCAGGACGTCCTGGCCGTCGCAGGCGAGCGTGACGCCCACATCGGTCACCCCGGTCTGGTCGCACGTCACGGACCGCACCGGACCGTGCCGTCCCGGCTCGACGTAGGTCTGGCTGGACTCGGTCACGCGGCAGGACTTGCCGCCGCCTTCGATCTTGAAGACGTAGTCGGTTCCGGCGTCCACGCCCTGCGCGACGATCTGGACCGCCGCGGGGTGGCAGGCTCGCGCAGCGTTGTAGAAGCAGGTCAGAGCGCCTGGCTCGGCCATGGTGACGACGGTGGAGGCGTCGACCGATCGCGCTGTCGCCGCCCCGCAGTTCGCTGCCGGCAACGTCGTACCGGCGCTGTGGTGTCCCAGCTGCGTCGCCGCGACAGCGGTGCCGGCGGCCAATACGACTACAGCGGCGCCGCTACCGAGGATGATCACCCGGGTTCGCTTCATTCTGGTCACCTCTCTCGCTCGTACCCGTCCTGGATTCGACGGGACGAAGCCGAGCTCGGTTCCCCTCATGCCACAGCAGCAGCCCCGATCTCGTGTGGCGCGTTGGCCCGCACGAACTCCTCGAACTCCTCAGCCGTCACCAGCCGGTGCCGAAAATCGGGCTGCATCGCGGCCAGCCGGTGTACGCCCAACTCCGCGTAATCGGCGACCACATCGGCGCTCAGCTTCTCCGTCGGCGTCACGGTGATCGTCAGCTCACTGAATTGCCGACCGGCCGCCTCCGCAGCGGCCCGCAGAGAGCTGACACACTCCGAAACGCGTGCCCGATCCAGCGCGAACCCGTACCACCCGGACCCGAACCGCGCCGCCCGCCGGAAAGCCGCCTCCGACTCGCCGCCGACCACCGCCGGAATCCGCTCCTGCACCGGCCGCGGATGGGCGTCGATCCCGGCGAACGAGACGTGCCGTCCGTCCATCGCCGGCGCCTTGTCGTAGAGCAGCGTCCGGATCGCCTGCAGGAACTCGTCCGCCCGCGCGCCACGTCCGCGCGGCGACACTCCTAGCGCCGCCATCTCAGGCTCCAGATATCCCACGCCGACCCCGAGCTCGAATCGGCCCCCGCTGACCGCGTCGAGCGAGGCCGCCTCTTTCGCCAGCCGCACCGGATTGTGCTGCGGCAGGATCACCACCCCGGTCCCCAGCCGCACCCTTCGCGTCACCCCGGCCACCAGCGCCAACGCGATCAGCGGATCGAGGATCGGATAGTCCGGGTCCAGCGGCGACGGCGCCTCCCGGGGGCTCGGCAGCACCATGTGCTCCGGCGCCCAGAGCGACTCGTACCCCAGCTCCTCGGCCAGGGCGCCGATCCGGCGCAGCCCCGTGGCCGTCGCGCACGGCCCCATCCCGGTCCCGAAAACTCCCACCACAGGCATCTCATCGATCACGTCCCGACGCTACGAGCGCGCCGGACCGGCGACAAGCGAGCGTTCGGCATGAACCCCATGCCGAACGCTCATACGACGGCGAACGCGACCGTCGGCCCGACCGCCTACACCAGCCGCCACAAGTGGTCCGTGGTCCCGTTGTCAGTCCACTGCGTCACCTGCGCGCTGTCGGCGGTGGAGGCCCCGGAGACGGCCATGACCAGCCCGCTGTGCACGTTCTGGATCTTCGACCACCCGCCGCCGGCGTCGAGGATCCGCCACAGGTGGTCCGGCGTCCCGTTGTCCTGGTACTGCTGCACGAACGCCCCCGCCGTCGTGCTCTGGTTGTGCACCGCCAGCACCTTGCCGCTGTTCCGGTTGACGATCCGCACCGTCCCGTCCGGATTCGGCACGACGGCCCACAGGTGGTCCGGCGTCCCGTTGTCCGTGTACTGAGTGACGTTCGTGACGTCGGCCAACGACATGTTCGTCACCGCCAGCACCTTGCCGGAGTTCTGGTTCTGGACCTTGTACCACCGCGTCCGGTCCGCCGTGACCGTCAGCGCCGGCGCGAACATCGCCCCGACCACCGGCCGGTTCTGGAACCCCTGCTGCGCCGCCGAGCTCACGTCGTACCAGTCCGAGAACGGCACCCGGTTCCCGGTCCCGTTCGCGAACCCGTACACCCCGGCTATCAGCGTGTCCCGCACCGGCTGGTCCGCCAGGAACGCGGCCGTGAACAGCTCCCAGTCCGCCTTGGTGTAGTTGTGCCGCGGGTCCAGGATCACGCCGTACGACCCGGCGTGGGACTGGTACCAGTTCGCCTCCTGCACCTTGACCCCGGTCGGCACCAGGTTCAGGCCGAGCAGCTTGTCCGGGAACCCGTTGTACTTCAGGCTCCACGTCGTCGCCGAGCCGTAGGCCAGGTCCATGTACGGACCCGACGGATCCTCGCCCTTGCTCACCCACTGGCTGATGTAGCTGCGCGCCGTGGAGTAGTACGAGGCCTGATCCGCCGCGTGGGAAGACCCGGCGATCGAGGAGACGATGCTCATCGCCCCTATCCCGACGATCCCCTTCAACGCCAGGTTCGCGCTGTGCGCGATCCAGCCGGTGAAGTCGTCCGTCTGGTTCTGGTTCGCCGGATCCAGCGCGCTGCTGACCAGATAATCAGCCCACTGCTTCAGGATCGTGTAGTGCTGCTGCGCGAACGCCGTCGCGTCCGCCGCCGGCAGCCGCTGCAGCAACGCCGCCGTCATGATCAGCATGTCGGCGGACTCCTCGACCGGCATGTCCTCCTCGTTGCCGTCGTTGTGACCGGTCGCGTTCGGATAGCTGCTGCCCAGGTCGTGCACGGCGAACGTCTTCGGCCACAGGCCGCTCTCGCTGTAGTCCAGGATCGGCTCCAGTAGCAGCTTCAGATACGACGGAGACAGGAACAGGAACCCCGGGAACCCCGGATACGTCACGTCGATCGTCGAGACGTTCCCGTCCGACGAGATCTCCTTCAGGAACGCCCACGGCGTCCCGTTGCGGTCCGCCAACTCCGTCCCGCCGAACGCCTGCCGCGTCGCCAGCGCGCACAACGCCGCGTACTGCGCGCCGACCGTTCCCCCGCCGACGGCCGCCGACGCGGTGTTCTCGATCTGCGCGTCCAACGTCTGCGCCGCCGCCAGCGCCGCCGGATAGTCCGCCAGGAACCAGTCGACCATCGCCTCCCGGCTGCTCCAGTACGTCGTCCACCACGGCGCCAGATCAGTACCCAGATACGACACCGCCGGAGTGCGCACATGGCCGATCGCCGCCACGAACAGCGCCGAAGGACTGGCCGACGTCACCGTCCCCAGATCCCGGTTCAGCCCCGCCACCGGCCAGTTGTCGTTGATGGCCCGCGGCTGGTTCTGGTCGACGGTGTCCGCCAGTACGCCGTGCGACGCCGAAGCCGTCCGCACCACAGTGTCCTGACCCAGCTGCCATGTCAGACCACCGGTATTCGACGCCGCGATCACCGACGTGCCCCACGACGCCTGGTCGCCGTGCTCGCCGAGCACCGTCGGACTGTGCGGCGTGAAGCCTATGATGACGCTGCCCGCGCCGGTCTGCTCCTGCGCCCACGTGACCTGCTGCGTGACATCGCCGTGCGCCCACTCCGCCGACACGTCCAGATGGACGTCCACGCTGTGCGCCCGGCCGTCGGCGCTCGCCGCCTGCACCGTGACGTAGCTCAGCGGCACGCACTGCCGCTGCAGGTTGTTCGGGTCCACGGGGGAGAAGAACGTCACGGTCAGATTCACCCCGGCCGCGGTGAACGTGAAGATCGACCGCGTCGCCGTCACCTGCACCGAGGTCTGCGTCATCGAGTTGGGCACGACGCTGGAGGCCGGCGCGCCGGCGAACAGATAGCCGGCACCGTCGATCCGCGCGATGCCGCAGATCGCCGTCACGTGGCCGTTCCAGAACGTCGGCCACGTCCCGACCAGGCTGTCCCCGGGCAGCCACGTGCTCAGATACGGCGAGCGCACCGCCAACGGCGTGGCCGGCGCGCGCAGCGGCGTGAACGATATGGACGACGAGGCCCGGGCGGTCTTGTCAGAGGACGAAGTCACGGCGGAGGCGCTGGAAGCGCTGCCGGCGGCACCGATCCCGCTGCCCACGGCGAGCGCCGCCAGGCCGGTGTTCCGCAGCAGGCCACGGCGGCCGACGAGTAGCCCGCCGGGGGTGGGAGTGGAGTCTGGGCTCGACACTGTGCTGTCCCTTCGCAATGCGGGCCTCGGGAGTTCGGGTCCGGATTCGGATGGTTCTCACGAGGTCCTCTTTATCAATGTCTGAGTCCAGACTCCCGCGTCCGGGACAGGTTGTGGAGCAGAATGATTCAGTGCCGTCGAAGGCTTCCCGGGCGAGGTCCCACCACCCACCCGACGACGGCCGGCTGCCGCCGCCTCACCACACCCGGTCGCCCGGGTGGATCAGAGGTCGGCCGGGGTCCTGCGAGACACAGTGATTCCTTGAGGGTGCGGGGTGACAGAGGCCAGATGGTTCACCATGTGGCTGGGAAGAACTGGAAGGAAGACGAACATGGACGGACCGTCCGGAACCGGGCCGGGGGAAGACGTCCTGGCGGCGGTCTACGCCTGGGTGGTCGCCGAGCGACGGCCGGCCGACGGGGACCTGCCGCGCATGGCCGCCGACCTCGGCCACGGCGAGGCGGAGTGCCGGCGGGCCGTCGCGATCCTGGAGGAGCGCCACGTCCTGATCCGGGACGGCGCCACGGTCGCCGCGGCCAGTCCCGACGTGGCCATCGCGGCGCTGGTCGGCCCGCGCGAGAGCGCGCACCGGCAGGCCGAGAGCGAACTGCTCGCCGAACGCGGCCGGACCGACCGGCTGCGGGCCCGCCTGGCAGCGCTGGCCCCGGTCTACTCCACAATCGTCCGTGAGGGCGCCTCGCCCGGCGTCGACGTCATCGACGACATGCACGCTGTCAGGGCCCTGATCAGCGACCTGACCGCGACCTGCGAGAGCGAGATCATGGCCTGCCAGCCCGGCGGCGGCCGGCCCCCGCGCGCCCTGGAGGACGCGCTGCCCCGGGACCTGGCGCTGCTGCGGCGCGGGATCGTGCTGCGCAGCCTGTATCAGCACACTGCGCGCTTCCACGTCCCGACCCAGGACTACGCCGAAGCCGTCCTCGCCGAGGGTTCCCAGATCCGCACCGTCGCCGAGATCCCGGGCCAGATGATCATCATGGACCAGCGGACCGCCTTCCTGCCGCACGTCCACCACGAGTTCGGCGCGATTGTTGTGCGCGAACCCTCGATCCTGGCTTACCTGTGCGCGGCGTTCGAGCAGTCCTGGAACCTCGGCACGCCCTTCCAGACCGGACCCTCGGCCGCGCGCATGGCGGTCACCGAGATCAAGTCCTCGATCCTGACGCTGATGGCCAACGGCCTCAAGGACGACGTCATCGCCAAGCGGATGGGCCTGTCCGTACGGGCCTGTCGCGGCCATATCGCCGAGCTGATGGAGACTTTCGGGGCGCGCAGCCGGTTCCAGGCCGGTGTGATCGCCGCCGGGCTGGGGCTGCTGGACGCGAAAGGGGTCGGCGGGACACCCGAGACCGGCGCCGGGCCGTGATCGGCGCCGGTCAGCCGCGATCGGCCCGTGACCGGCCGCGCACCGGTCGTGCGCTGATCACGCACCAATCGGCCGAAGGTACGGTGATCTCATGCGTATCTGTGTCTTCCTCTCCGCCGCCGACCTCGACGAGCGCTACACCGGCCCGGCCCGCGACTTCGCCGAGCTCCTCGGCAAGGGTGGCCACACGCTGGTCTGGGGCGGCTCGGACGTCGGCCTGATGAAGGTCCTCGCCGACGGCGTCCGCGCCAGCGGCGGCCGGCTGGTCGGGGTGTCGGTCGGCTTCCTGTCGGCCTCGGTGCGCGCCGAGGCCGACGAGATGGTGGTCGCCGAGGATCTCGCCGAGCGCAAGAAGCTGCTGCTGGAGAAGGCCGACGCGGTCGTGGTGATGGTCGGCGGCACCGGGACGCTGGACGAGGCCACCGAGATCCTGGAGCTGAAGAAGCACGGCCGCACCGACAAGCCGATCGTGCTGCTCAACACCGCCGGTTTCTACGACGGTCTCAAGCAGCAGTTCCGCCGCATGGAGGACGAGGGCTTCCTGCCGCTGCCGCTCGCCGATCTCGTGCACTTCTCCGACGAGCCCGCCGAGGCGCTGGCGTATCTGGACTCTGCGACACCGGCATAATGCTCTGAAGGCATTCCCGAAAGAGTGACGCCGCGTCGCCTTTCGCGGATATGTCGGTGATGCTTCTTCACGGCGGATTTTCGCCACTTTCGCCAGGTGCTCCGTCGCTGGTCATGGTCATGGCGCATTGCTACGTTGCGCCTCGATGACACCTTTGGTGAGCCCTGTCTCGATATTGTGTGCACTGCTCGGCACCCTGCCGGTGTCGGCCTTGTTCTCCGGCGCGGACTGCCGTCCTCTGGGCTTGGAGATATCGGTCACGGTGAACGGGCGCCCCGCGTCCCCCGATCCGCTGATCAGAAACGGGAACGAGGTCCGTGTCCGCTACCGGCTGACCAACACCGGCGACCAGGACGTCCAGGACGTCCACCTGGCCGCCGCGCTCGGCGAGACGATCGTCTGCCCCTCGGGCGGTGCCGACGTCCCGGAACTGGAAGAGCACGACAGCGTCGTCTGCGTCGCGGTGGTCAGTGCCGCCTCCGGGGCGCACGACGGAACGGTCACGGCGACCGGGCACTTCGGGCGCCGCTGGCCGTTCGACCAAGGCGACCGGGCCGGTGTCGGCCACGATCTCGGTGGCAGTGACCTCGGCGGCGACTGGGACGGCGGCGACTGGGACCGGTCGGTGTCGGTCTCCGCGCCGGTCGGCTACCGGGGCGTCGGCGGCCTGATCACGGCGACCGACTCGGTCTCGGTGGCGTCGACCGCGACCGGCGGCCGGGCGACCTTCGCCTACACCGTCACCAACACCGGCAACCTGCCGGTCTACGACTTCTCGCTGTCCGATCCACTCGTCCCGGCAGGCGGGATCACGTGCACCGGAACCTCGTCGGGCCTGTCGCCCGGCGCGGTCGCGCACTGCGGTGCCGTGGTGAATCTAGCTCCCGGCTCGCATCGCAGCACTCTGTCAGTCTCCGCGAGCGACCGCACGTCCACCGCCGGCTCGGACGGCGGCACCGTCCCGCCGCCCACGCTTTCGGCTTCCGCGGCGTCCGGCTTCACCGTGGTCGCGCTGCCGCCACCACCTCCGCCGCCTTCGCCGAGCCCGACACCGACTCCGACGCCGACTCCGGTTCCCCCGCCGCCGTCGACGCCACCTCCGCCGCCGACACCCACGCCTACTCCGACCCCGACGCCCACCCCCACCCCGAAGCCCACCCCGACTCCGACCGTGCGCCGCATCTCGCCCCCACCGCCGCGCCCGACCCCGCCCGCGCCGTCCCCGACGCACACGGCCATCCCGGCCCAGCCCGCTGTGGCGCACCCCCCGCGCCCGGGAGTCAAGACCTCTCTGTTCCTCCTCGTCATGATGATGCCGGCAGCCGGCGCCGCCGCGGTGCTCGCGGCGCGCCGGAAATAGACCCGCGGGAGCGGCGAATGTCCAATGTGATCAGTGGTCTGATCGTCGTGGCCGTGGCCGGCCTCATCGGCGGGCTCGGCCTTTTGGTGCGCGTCAAGGTGTTCCCGGGGAAGGAGGACGAGGAGCGCGAGGACGTCGCGGGCTACGTGACGATGATGGTCGGCGTGATGTTCGCGCTGATCCTGGCCTTGGCCCTGGTCTCGGTGTGGGAGGACAAGGACAGCGCCGAGGGCCACGTGGCGACCGAGGCGAGCAGCCTGCACGAGACCTACCTGCTCGGCGCCGCGATGCTGCCCGCCGACCAGCAGAAGATCCAGGCGGCGGCCACGGCCTACGCCGACTACGTCGTCCACACCGAGTGGCCGGCCATGCGCTCCGGCAAGGAGGTCGGCGACGACGGCTGGCAGTTGCTCACGAACCTGCGCACCTCGTTCCTGAACGCCGACGCCGCGACCCCGGCTCGCCAGGCCGTGCTCTCCGACGCCACGACACAACTGAGCAACCTGGCCGACGCACGCCGCGGACGCCTGGACGACACCGAGAAACGCATGCCGTCAGTGCTCTGGGTCGGCCTGGTCCTCGGCGGTCTGCTGACCGTCGCACTCACCTTCATCTACGGCATCGAACAACGCTTCACCCACATCGGCATGGTGATGGGACTGGCCGCGCTGATCGGGTTCATGCTGATTCTGATCTACAACCTGGACAACCCCTTCAACAAGGGCGTCGGGGCTGATACGGCGCCGTTCACCAGGTACTTCTCATGACCCAATTCTTTATCAGGAATCGATGACGATCTGGGACGGTGACAGCACCAGGTCAACTGTCCCAGTCAATCGTTCGGAAACTCTTCCGCAACGTGTTACTCGGTAGTAGCGTGCGCCGCGCCACACATCCCGGAAGGAGACCGAGCATGCACATCCGTGCCCGAACGATGGCCGCGGCGGTGACCGCGCTGGTAGTGGGCGGAGCCCTCGCGGTTCCGGCGGTGACTGCTTCGGCGGCTTCCGCGGGAGCCGTGAGGGCCAAGGCGGCGGCCGTCTCCGCCTCCGGCGCCGCCGACTACTGTCTCGGCCAGTGCAACGACATCCTGCCGCCGGGCGAGAACGGCAGCGCCACGACCGCGCAGATCCTGTGGTTCAAGGCCACCGGCAACCGTCCGGCGAACACCGACGACCAGCTCGGCAAGTACGCCAGTCTCGTGGACGGCTACACCGGCCTGACCAACGGCACGCTGGGCAACTTCTTCAACAGCTCCTCCTTCGGCGTCCCGGCCAACCAGGTCAGCAGCACCCTGAGCCCCGGCGGCCGCAGTGACGTCACCATCACCCGCGACCAGCAGGACATCCCGCACATCTACGGCACCACCCGCTCCGGCGCCGAGTACGGGGCCGGATACGCCGCGGGCCAGGACCGGCTGTGGATGATGGACGTCTTCCGGCACGTCGGCCGCGGTGAGCTGAGCGGCTTCGCCGGCGGCGCGGCCGGCAACCGGCAGCTGGAGCAGAACTTCTTCCTCAACGGCGCCTACACCGAGCCCGATCTGCAGGCCCAGGTCGACCGCGTGAAGAACAGCGGTCCGCGCGGTGCGCAGGCCTACCAGGACATGACCGACTACCTGTCCGGCCTGAACCAGTACATCGCCGACGTGAAGGCCGGCGACGACTTCCCGGGTGAGTACGACCTCACCGGCAACGCCAACATCCTCACCGGCGACGGCATCCAGAACTTCCAGCCCACCGACCTGGTGGCGATCGGCACGGTCATCGGCGCGCTGTTCGGCGCCGGCGGCGGCGACCAGGTCGCCTCCGCGCTGGTCAAGGAAGCCGCCGAGGCCAAGTACGGGGTGGCGCAGGGCGACGCGGTCTGGAACTCCTTCCGCGAGGAGAACGACCCCGAGGCGAACCTGACGCTGCACAACGGCCAGTCGTTCCCGTTCAACGGCACCCCGGCGAACCCCTCCGGCGTGGCGATGCCCGACCCGGGCTCGGTGACACCGCAGCAGATCGTCTTCGACCCCACCGGTTCGGCCGCCTCCAGCACGACCGCCTCGACGACCGCCACCGGCTCGGCCGCGGCGAAGTCGGCGACGTCCAAGGCCAACCTGAAGGCCGAGCCGGCGTTGGCCAAGCAGACGAACTCGATGGGGAACGGCGTGCTGCCGGCCGGTCTGTTCCAGACCAAGCGCGGCATGTCCAACGCCCTGGTCGTCTCCGGTCAGTACACTGACACCGGCAACCCGGTCGCGGTCTTCGGCCCGCAGACCGGATACTTCGCCCCGCAGCTGCTCATGCTGGAAGAGATTCAGGCCCCTGGCATCAGCGCCCGCGGCGCCGCCTTCGCCGGCCTGAACTTCTACGTCGAACTCGGCCGCGGCGCCGACTACTCCTGGAGCGCCACCTCGGCCGGCCAGGACATCATCGACACCTTCGCCGTGACGCTGTGCAACACCGACGGCACGCCGGCGACCAAGAACTCCAACGCCTACCTGTACAACGGCGTCTGCACGCCGATGCAGCAGATCGAGCGGGACGACTCCTGGAGCCCGACCATCGCCGACAGCACACCGGCCGGCTCGTACAAACTCATCGCGTTCCGGACCAACTTCGGCATCGTGCAGGCGCGCGCCACAGTCGGCGGTAAACCCGTCGCGTACACCTCGTTGCGCTCCACGTACCAACACGAGGTCGACACCATCGTCGGCTTCCAGATGTTCAACGACCCGAGCGTGGTGACCGGCCCGGCCGGCTTCCAGCAGGCGGCCTCGAACATCACCTACACGTTCAACTGGTTCTACGTCGACTCCCAGCACACGGCCTACTACAACTCGGGCCTGAACCCGACGCGGCCGGCCAACGACGACCCGAACCTGCCGATCGCCGCCGACGCCGCGCACCAGTGGCTGAACTGGGATCCGAGTACGAACACGGTCGCCAACACCCCGTTCGCGGCGCATCCGAACTCCGTCGACCAGAACTACTACGAGTCGTGGAACAACAAGATCGCCCTGAACTACACGACCTCCGGCTTCGGCGACGGTTCCATCTACCGCAGCAACCTGCTCGACGAGCGCATCCAGGGCCTGATTAACTCCGGCACCAAGGTCACCCGGGCCTCGCTGGCCCAGGCGATGGAGGACGCGGCCGTCACCGACCTGCGCGGTGAGAGGCTGCTGCCGGAGATCCTGCAGGTCATCGGCACGCCGACGGATCCGACGCAGGCCAGTGCCGTGGCCGAGCTGAAGACCTGGCTCGCCGACGGCGCCAAGCGCAAGGAGACCTCGGCCGGCAGCAAGACCTACGCCGACTCCGACGCCATCCGCATCATGGACGCCTGGTGGCCGCTGCTGGTGCAGGCCGAGTTCCAGCCCGGCCTGGGAGGCGACCTGTACTCGGCGATGACCGGCGTGCTCTCGGTCGACGACTCCCCGTACGGCGGCTCCGAGGCCGGCGTGTCGCACAAGGGCTCGTCGTTCCAGTCCGGCTGGTACTCCTACGTCGACAAGGATCTGCGCGGCTTGCTCGGCCAGCCGGTCCAGGGCCCGCTGGCGCAGAGCTACTGCGGCGGCGGCAACCTGACGCAGTGCCGCACCGCGCTGCTGTCCGCGCTGTCCACGGCGATCGCCACCCCGGCGACCTCCGTCTACCCGGCCGACTCGGTCTGCTCCGCCGGCGACCAGTGGTGCGCCGACTCCATCCAGCAGCACCCGCTGGGCGGCATCACCGAC
Organism: Catenulispora sp. GAS73; assembly: GCF_041262085.1. Classification (NCBI taxonomy): domain Bacteria; kingdom Bacillati; phylum Actinomycetota; class Actinomycetes; order Catenulisporales; family Catenulisporaceae; genus Catenulispora; species Catenulispora sp. GAS73. The sequence continues at coordinate 1,349 of NZ_JBGCCM010000045.1, read as the reverse complement.
AACCAGAGCAACTGGCAGAACCGCCCGACCTTCCAGCAGGTCGTGCAGTACCCGGCGCACCGCGGGTCGAACGTCGCCGACCTGGCGACGCAGAGCACTGCGACAGCGTCCAGCAGCCAGTGGGGGTATCCGGCGAGCAACGCCATCACCGGCAACGGCGCCAACCGCTGGGCCAGCAACTGGGATGACAACGAGTGGCTGCAGGTGGACCTCGGCTCGGTCCGCCAGGTCGGACGCGTGATGCTCAACTGGGAGGCCGCGTACGGCAAGGCGTACGACATCGAGGTCTCCTCCGACGGCACGCACTGGCAGACCGTCTACGCCACGACCAGCGGCCACGGCGGCCAGGAAGTCGACCAGTTCCCGGCCACCACCGCGCGCTATGTACGGATGCAGGGCGTCCAACGCGGGACCGGTTGGGGTTACTCTCTGTACCAGTTCCAGGTCTACGCCCTGTAACCACCAGGACCAGCACCACTGAAAAACCCCACCTGGCCTCGCCCGGACCGCCTCGCGGTCCGGGCGAGGCCGGTCGGAGCTCCGAGCACAGAGGAATGGATCACCGCATGCCGCGAATAGCCGTCGACGAACGCCGCGAACTCCTCGTCGAGGCGGCGATCCGGGTGATGGTGCGCGACGGCGTGGCCAAGGCCACCACACGGTCGATCGTCGCGGAGGCCGGCATGGCCCTGGCCACGTTCCACTACAGCTTCCGCTCCAAGCAGGAACTGCTGGAGAACGTCATCGAGACCATCACCGCCCACACCCTCGACCTCGCCGTCGAGGTCCTCGTCGGCTCCGGCAGCGCCGAGGACAAGGTCCGCTCGGCGCTGGACACCTACTGGAGCCACGTGGTCGCCAACCCGGGGGAGCACCGCGTCACCTACGAACTGACGCAGTACGCACTACGGCACCCGGGCCTCGCCACCATCGCGAAGCGGCAGTACGAGGCCTACATCGCCGCGGCCTCAACGCTGATCGAGTCACTGGACGTGACCTGGAAGGCCCCGACGCCGGTCATCGCGCGCTACCTGATCTCGGTCATGGACGGAATGACGCTGCTGTGGCTGAACGAGGGCGACGACGCTTCGTGCCGGGCGGCGCTGGATCTGGCGGGGGATCACTTGGTGAGTTTGATTGACGCAGGGGTCTGACAGGCTCACGCTGCTGCCGAGCTGCCGAGCTGCCGAGCTGCCGAGCTGCCGAGCTGCCGAGCTGCCGAGCTGCCGAGCTGCCGAGCTGCCGAGCTGCCGAGCTGCCGAGCTGCCGAGCTGCCGAGCTGCCGAGCTGCCGAGCTGCCGAGCTGCCGAGCTGCCGAGCTGCCGAGCTGCCGAGCTGCCGAGCTGCCG
>NZ_JBGCCM010000044.1:0-90671 GCF_041262085.1 Catenulispora sp. GAS73 | reverse complement strand
CCGACTCGGCCGCATCAACAAAACCGGAACCGGCACCTACACCGCCAACACCACACCCTTGACACCACCACCCAACCCTTAACTACGCGCCCTTGCAAACCGGCCAGGTTGGCAGGGCCCGCCGACGCGGCGAGGGACCCAGAACCAACACCCCGCGTGGTCCGGAGGATCCGGCGAACGACGTGGCCGGGCGCCGAAAGACGGCGCTGCCCCCAGACACGAGTCCGGGGGCAGCGAGTCAGAACTGGTTCAGCGCCGAATCAGCGCCGGCGGGAATCCTCAGATGTGCCGCCGCGACTGCACCACCCGGAACCGGCTCGCCACATAAGCCAGGTCCGACAGTGCGGCGTTCGCCGCCGGGTTGGCGCCGGTGGCGTGGAAGTCGGAGAAGGCTGCGCTCTGGTTCACGTAGACGCCGCCGGTGAGGTTGACCGAGAGGTTCACGCCGGCGTCTAGGGCGGCGTCCTCGGTGTGGGCGATCACGTCGTCGTGGGTGGAGTAGACCGCGGCGGTGATGGCGCCGTGGGCGCGGACGGTTTTGCGGAAGGTTTCGATGGCCTGGTCGGTGCTGTCGGCGGCGATCAGGAAGCTGATCGGGCCGAACCACTCGCCGGTGTAGACCTCGGTGTCGGTGACGTCGATCGCGGCGATCAGTGGGGTGCGGACTTCGGCGCCCGGGTATTCGGCGTTGGACACGGTGCGGGAGGCTAGGACGGTCTTGCCGACCGACTCGGCCTGCTTCAGGCGGTCGGTGACGCCGGGGTTGCAGACCGCGCCGAGGAGGGCGTTGGCGCGTGCGTCGTCGCCGAGCAGCTTCTCCACGGCGCTGGCCAGGTCGGTGGCGAAGTCGTCGAAGGACTTGTGCTCGCCGGCGGCGGTGATGCCTTCGCGGGGGACGAAGATGTTCTGCGGGGTGGTGCACATCTGGCCGCTGTAGAGGGAGAACGAGAACGCCAGGTTGCCCAGCATGCCCTTGTAGTCGTCCACCGAGTCGACGATGACCGTATTGATGCCGGCCTTCTCGGTGTACACCACGGCCTGCGGTGCGTTGCGCTCCAGCCACACGCCGAACTCGGTGGAGCCGGTGTAGTCGATGATGCGGATCTCCGGGCGCAGCGCGACTGTCTTGGCCAGCCCCTCGCCCGGCTTCTCCACTGCCAGCGCGACCAGGTCCGGGTCGTAGCCGGCCTCGGCGAGGGTGTCGCGTAGCACCGCGACGGTGATCGCCAGCGGCAGGATCGCGTTCGGGTGCGGCTTCACGACCACCGCGTTGCCGGTGGCCAGCGAGGCGAACAGGCCCGGGTAGCTGTTCCACGTCGGGAACGTGTTGCAGCCGATGACCAGGCCGATGCCGCGCGGTACGGGGGTGAACTTCTTCGCCATGTGCAGCGCCGGCTTCGGCCCCTGCGGCTTCTCCCACTCCGCCGCCGAGACCTGCGCGGTCTGCGCCGCGTACGCGTACGCGACCGCCTCCAGCCCGCGGTCCTGCGCGTGCGGGCCGCCGGCCTGGAACGCCATGCCGAAGGCCTGGCCGGAGGTGTGGTGCACGGCGTGCGCGATCTCGTGCGTGCGCTCGTTCAGCCGGGCCAGCGCCTCGATCAGGACCGCGGCCCGGGCCTCGGGGCCGGCGTCGCGCCACTTCGGCATCGCCTGCTCCATCGCCGGGAGCAGCACGTCCAGGTCCGGGTGCGGGTATGTGACGCCCAGCGCCACGCCGTACGGCGACTTCTCGCCGCCGACCAGCTCGTCGGTTCCGGGCTGGGCCAGCGGGAAGGGCCGGTTCAGGTAGCCCTCGTAGGCCGCCTTGCCGGTGCCGGCGGCCTCCTCGCCGTACGCCTTCGGGATCTCCGGGTACGGCGTCCAGAACGCGCGTTCGCGGATCGCCTGCACCGCCCGATCGAGGGTCTCACGGTGGCGGACGGTGAACTGCTCGGCCGTGGCGGTCATCTGCGACTCCCGGAATGCTGGTGTGGCGGCCCTGACGGGATCTAGAGTAAACCGAACGGTCGGTCGGTTCCAGGGTGGGACACCCCCTAGGACCGCCGCCTGGGAAGGAGTGGACGCGGATGGTGGGGAACGACGCCAATGAATCACTCGTCGGAGTGATCGGCGCCGGGACGATGGGCGCCGGGATCGCCCAGCTGGCGGTGCAGGCCGGGCATCCGGTCGCGGTCTTCGACGCGGTCGAGGGCGCGGCGGCTCGCGCCGTCGCGGGCGTCGGAAGGCGCCTGGACTCGCTCGCGGCCAAGGGCCGGATCGCCGCTGAGGAAGCTCAAGCGGCCAAGGACCGGCTCGGCGCGGTCGAGACGCTGGACGCCCTGAAGGACGCCGGCCTCGTGGTCGAGGCGGTGATCGAAGACCTCGGCGTGAAGCAGAAGCTGTTCGCCGACCTGGAGGACATCGTCGGCCCGGACTGCCTGCTGGCGACCAACACCTCCTCGCTGTCCATCAGCGCCATCGCCGGCGGCCTGCGCGCGCCCGAACGCCTGGTCGGCATGCACTTCTTCAACCCGGCGCCGCTGATGCCGCTGGTCGAGATCATCGACGGCCTGGCCACCGACCCCGGGCTCAGCGCGGCCGTCGCGGACCTGGCGCAGGCGTGGGGCAAGACCACGGTCCACTGCCGCTCCACGCCCGGCTTCATCGTCAACCGCGTCGCGCGGCCGTTCTACGCCGAGGCCCTGCGCGCCTACGAGGAGCAGGCCGCGGACTTCGCGACCATCGACGCGGTCGTGCGCGAGAGCGGCGGCTTCAAGATGGGGCCGTTCGAGCTGATGGACATGATCGGGCTCGACGTGAACCTCGCGGTGTCCACCTCGGTGTGGGAGGCGACCGGGTACGACCCGCGCTACACGCCGGCGTGGACGCAGAAGGAGCACGTCGCGGCCAAGCGGCTGGGACGCAAGAGCGGCCGCGGGTTCTATGAGTACGGCGAGGACGTGGAGAAGGCCGCGCCGAGGTACGAGGGCAGGCGTGACGTGCGGGGATCCGGCAGGACCCTCTTCCGTAGCCACGGCAAGACGGCGACCTCCTACGGCGACGGCCGGATCCTGCTGGACCTCGCGATCGACCCCGACGGCACGCCGACCGCCGCCCTCGCCCCGGCCGCCGACACCCCGAACGTGGACTTGGAAGCGGCGATCGCCTACCTGCAGGGTCAGGGCAAGAAGGTCGTGGTCCTGGAGGACGTTCCCGGCCTGGTCGTGACCCGTACGGTCGCGCGCCTGGTGAACGAGGCCGTGGACGCGTTGTACCGGGGCGACGCCGACGAAGAGGACATCGACACCGCCATGAAGCTCGGGGTCAACTACCCCAAGGGCCCGCTGGAGTGGGGCGCGGACCTAGGCTTCGCCTATATCTGCGAAGTCCTCGACAACCTTGAGGACACGTACCGCGACGGCCGCTACCGCGCCTCGCCGCTGCTGCGCCAGCTCGCGCACGCCGACCGGCTCATGGATTCCCCGCTCAACGACGCGGTGGGGCGCGCTTTCGTCGACGGAATCCTCCGCGACGCGTCCGACCTGGGCCACAACCACCACGACCGCGACGACCGCGACCACAACGACCACGACCAGCACCACGACGACCCGGACAAGGACCCAGCATGACCGACGCCTACCTCGTCACCGGAACCCGCACCCCCTTCGGCCGCTACGGCGGCGCGCTGGCGTCCGTCCGCCCCGACGACCTGGCCGCGCACGTCATCCGCGAACTGCTCGCGGGCGTCCCGCAGGTTCCCGGCGCGGCGGTCGAAGAGGTCTTCTTCGGCGACGCCAACCAGGCCGGCGAGGACAACCGCGACGTGGCCCGCATGGCCCTGCTCCTGGCCGGACTGCCGGTGACGGTCCCCGGCGCCACGGTGAACCGGCTGTGCGGCTCGGGCCTGGAGGCGTTGGTGCAGGCCGCGCGCCAGATCCGGCTCGGCGAGGCGGACATCGTCGTCGCCGGCGGCGTGGAGTCCATGTCGCGGGCGCCGTTCGTGATGGGCAAGGCCGACACCGCGTTCGCGCGCACCGCCGACGTCTTCGACACCACCATCGGCTGGCGTTTCGTCAACTCCCTGATGAAGAAGCAGTACGGCATCGACTCCATGCCGGAGACCGCCGAGAACGTGGCCGAGGACTTCCACGTCGGACGCGAGGACCAGGACGCGTTCGCGCTCCGTTCCCAAGAGCGTGCGCTGGCGGCCCAGGCGAACGGCCGGCTGGCCAAGGAGATCACGCCGGTGACCATTCCTCGCCGCAAGGCCGACCCGATCGTCGTGGACCAGGACGAGCACCCCCGCAGCACCTCCCTGGAAGCGCTCGCGAAGCTCGGCACGCCGTTCCGCGAGGGCGGCACCGTCACCGCCGGCAACGCCTCCGGCGTCAACGACGGCGCCGTGGCGCTCCTCGTCGCCTCCGGCGAGGCCGTGGAGCGTTACGGCCTCACGCCGCTGGCGAAGGTCGTCACCTCCCACACCGCCGGCGTCGAGCCACGCATCATGGGCATCGGCCCGGTGCCGGCCACGCGCGGCGTGCTGGAGCGCGCCAAGCTGGGAATCGGGGACATCGACGTCGTCGAGCTCAACGAGGCGTTCGCCGCGCAGTCGCTGGCTGTCTTGCGGGAGCTGGGACTCCCCGACGACGCCGATCACGTGAACCCCAACGGCGGCGCCATCGCCCTCGGCCATCCGCTCGGTGCCTCCGGCGCCCGCCTGGCCCTCACGGCGGCGCTGGAGCTGAACGAGCGCCAGGCGCGGTACGCGGTCGCGACGATGTGCATCGGCGTCGGGCAGGGGATCGCGGTCCTGCTGGAGCGTGCGGCATGAGTTCGCTTCCAGGTTTGGGGAAGATGCAGATTCCGCCTCGGTCGCTCGACGACGCAGAGCGTGCTTCTGTCGAGGAACTCAGGGCTCTGCAGACCGAGCGCATGGCGTGGAGCCTGGGACATGCCTATGCCAACGTGCCGCACTACAAGTCAGCCTTCGATGAAGCCAGCGTCCATCCGCGTGACTTCAAAGAACTGGCCGATCTGAGGCACTTCCCCTTCACCGCGAAGAAGGATCTGCGCGACAACTACCCCTTCGGGATGTTCGCCGTGCCGAGGGATCAGGTCGCGCGGATCCACGCCTCGTCCGGCACCACCGGTAAGGCCACGGTCGTCGGGTACACCAAATCAGACCTCGACAACTGGGCGGCTGTCGGCGCGCGGTCGATGCGTGCCGCAGGTGTCCGTCCGGGGGATCGTGTCCACGTCGCCTACGGCTACGGCCTGTTCACCGGCGGTCTCGGCGTGCACTACGGCGCCGAGGCGCTGGGGTGCACCGTCATTCCCATCTCCGGCGGCCAGACGGCGCGCCAGGTGCAGCTGATCCAGGACTTCGAGCCGGACGTCATCTGCGTGACGCCGTCGTACCTGCTGGCAATCGTCGACGAGATGGAGAAGCAGGGCATTGACCCGGCCGCGACCTCGTTGCGGATCGCGGTGCTCGGCGCCGAGCCGTGGACCGATGCGATGCGGGCCGAGATCGAGCAGCGGCTCGGGGTGCACGCCGTGGACATCTACGGGTTGTCCGAGGTGATGGGCCCCGGGGTCGGGAACGAGGACGTCGCGGAGAAGGACGGCACGTATCTCTGGGAGGACCACTTCTACCCGGAGATCGTCGATCCGGACACCGGCGAGGTGCTGCCGGACGGCGCGAAGGGCGAGCTGGTCTTCACGTCGCTGACCAAGCAGGCGATGCCGGTCGTCCGGTACCGCACGCGCGATCTGACGCGGCTGCTGCCGGGCCTGAGCCGGCCGATGCGGCGGATGGAGCGGATCACCGGACGCAGCGACGACATGATGATCGTGCGCGGCGTCAACCTCTTCCCGAGCCAGATCGAGGAGGAGTTGCTGACCGTCGCGGGGCTCGCGCCGCACTTCGTCTGCGTGCTGACTCGCCCGGGGCGGCTCGATGAGCTGTGCGTGCGGGTCGAGGCGCGGGAGGCGGACGTCGACCGGGCCGCGGCGGCGCGGCGGCTGGCGTCCGGCGTGAAGGAGAGGTTCGGGGTGACCGTTACCGTTGACGTCCTGGACCCCGGCGGCCTGGAGCGGTCGCAGGGCAAGGCACAGCGCATTCTCGACATGCGGGGCGACCACAATTGAGTACACGGGTTTCTATGAGTGCACAGACGGGCGCCTCCTCCAGGCGCACCACCTACACCCCCGACTCCCTGCTGGAAGTCGCCGTGGCCGTGTTCAACGAGCGCGGGTACGACGGCACCAGCATGGAGGACCTGGCGCGGGCGGCGGGGATCACGAAATCGTCGATCTACCACCACGTCAAGGGCAAGGAGGAGCTGCTGACGCGCGGCGTCAACCGGGCCCTGGACGCGCTGAACGCCTCGCTGGACGCGTTGGACACGCTGGAGCCGCTGCCGGACGCCGGGGAGCTGGACCGGGTGGAGCAGGCGGTGTTCCGCGCGGTGCAGATCCTGGTCGAGGAGCTGCCGTACGTGACGCTGCTGCTGCGGGTGCGCGGGAACACCGAAGCCGAGCGCGCGGCGCAGGCCCGGCGGCGGGAGATCGACCGCCGGCTGGCCGGGTTCGTGGAGCGCGCGGCGACGGCCGGGGTGCTGCGGGCGGATCTGGACCCGCATCTGGCCTCGCGGCTGGTGTTCGGGATGGTGAACTCGGTGGTGGAGTGGTACCGGCCGGGGCCGGGGCGGTGGTCCGCCGACGATGTCGCCTCGGCGGTGACGCATCTGGTGTTCGACGGGTTGCGGCGGCGCTGATCAGGGTGCTGATTCCCGGCACCGGCTGCTTCGCATTTCTTCAGCAAGTTCTCAGCACGCGGCGTCTTGTAAGGACCGGGCAGATTCGGGAAGATCTGCGCTAGACGTGGTGACTGAAGGAAGTTCGCGACATGATCGATGCGCCCGCCCCGGTCGGCATGGTCGCCGACCTCTTCGAACCGGAACCGGCCACGTGGGGTCTGCGCGGGGATCCGTATCTGTGGCGGTCCATGCGCACCATGCTGGCGAAACAGGTCCTGCCCACCGCTGAGCGCGACCTGGTCGAGATCCTGCGCTCCTCGTTCCGCTGGCTCACCGGAAACGATCTTCAGGACACCTCCACCGACCGGATCTACCGCGAGGAACTGGCGCGCGGGGGGATGACCAGCGGGCAGGTCGATCTGGAGGTCTGGCGGAACGTGCTGGTCCCGCTGCTGGTCGAGCGGTGGCGGATCGTCGCGCCGGTAGGGTCCGCCGGCCCGTCTGTGACTCAGGGGCCGGCTTCCCACAGCAGCCGGTAGTACTCGGTGCGCTCGGCGTCGGGCGCGATCCCGTACGCGTCGAGCAGCGGCTCCTGCCAGCCGTCGCCGTAGTTCCAGGTGGTCGACCAGGTGGCGATCGCCAGGTCCGACCAGCGGTCCGCGACGCCGAGGGCACCGAGGTCCACGTGGCCGGCGAAGCGGCCGTCGGCGGTCAGCAGGGTGTTCGGGGCGCAGGTGTCGCCGTGGCAGACCACGAGCTTGTCGACCGGCGGGATGTCGGCCAGGCGCTTCAGGATCTCGGCCCGCGTGCGGTCGGCGAAGTCGGGATGAAGTGTGCGGTGCGCGCGGCCGTCGGCGTTGCGCTCGGCCTCGGCGACCCGCTCCTCGGCGGAGGCGCTGAAGGGGCACGCGGCGACGGGCAGCGTGTCGTGGAACGTACGCAGACCCTCCCCGATCACGCGGACGGCGGTCGCAGGATCCTGTTTCCACCGGTCCACGACGGCCATCTCCCCGTCGAGCGCGGCGGTGATGAGCCATGCGCCCTCGGTGTTCGACGCCTGCTCCACCACCCGCGGCACGGCCACGAACGCCCCGGCCCACCGCATGCGCGCCGCCTCACCGGCCAGGTCCAGGTCGCTCCCGGCCGGCGCCCACTTCGCGTAGCGGGCGTCCGGGCCCTCGCCGAGCCGGAAGGTCGAGGCGGCCTCGTTGTACCAGACCGGCACGATCGGCCGGCCGCCCGCCGCCGCGCGGACCGGCTCGGGGACCGGGTGATCGGGCGGCGGGACGTTGGTGAAGCTGAGCGAGGTCACTCAAGTGAGGATGCCAGGCGGCGGGCATCCAGACCCGGGATTATCGGTCGCGCCCCTGGTCAGTCCGATCGCCGGCCGCTAGCACCCGGCAGCTCGGACCCCGCCGCTCGCACCCGGCAGCTCGGCTCAGCTCGGATCCACCGCGAGCCGGTACCCCCGCTTCGTCACCGTCGCCACCACGTCCGCGTGCTCCCCGAGCGACGTCCGCAGCCGCGCGACCGTCGCCTCCACCGCGTGCTCGTCGCGCCGCATGCCGGTCCAGACGCGGCGCAGCAGCTCGGCGCGGCTCAGGACGCGGCCGGGCTGGCGCGCCAGCTCGCGCAGCACGCCGGCCGGGAGCGGGGACAGGGGGACCGGGCGGCCGTCGATCAGGACCGCGTTGCCCTGCACCACGATGTCGCGGCCCGGGGTGTTCAGCCGCCGTCGCACGCGCGGCGGCAGCTCCTGCGTTATCACTCGTGCCAGCGACCCGAGGCGGCCCCGGTCCGGCCACACCGGCGTGATGCCGTGCGGCTCCAGCGGCGCCGCGCACACCGGGCCGATGCACGCCGCCAGCACGTCCGCCTGCATCGCGTCCACGACGCGGTTCAGGTTGCCGTCGTTCTCCGCCGCCGCCAGGAACGCCGCCGCCCCGGGGGCCGAGGTGAACGCCACCGCGTGCACCTGGCGTCGGACCACCGCCTCCACCAGGCGGCCGACCGCGGCCGTGTCCTGCGGCGCGCCCCACTGGTACACCGGCACCGGCACGACCTCGGCTCCGGCGCCGCGCAGCGCGTCGAGGAACGCGGTGTCGGCGCTGCCGTGCAGCTGGACCGCGATGCGGGTGCCGGTCAGGTCGCGGGCCAGCAGCCAGGTCAGCAGTTCGGTCGAGGACTCCGATGGCGGCGAATACGTTTCGCGCATCCCACACTGCCGGATCGCGCCGGTCGCCTTCGGGCCCCGGGCGGCCAGAGTGGCGGACGCCAGCACCGTCGACAGCGGCTCGGCCAGGCCCCAGCCCTCGGCCGTGGAGATCCACGCCCGCCAGCCGATCCCGGTCGTCGCCACCGCGTAGTCCAGCGGCCCGCGCAGGCACTCCTCGGTCGCGGCCCGCAGCACCCGGTCGTCACTCAGGGGGATGATGCGCATGGTCGGGGCCATCATGATCTCCGCGCCGCGCCGCCGCAGCATCGCCCCGAGCTCTTCCCGCCGCCGGTCGGAAGTGATCGCCACGACGCAGCCGACCAGGGGTTCGGGGAGCGCTCCGGCCTGCGTGACCGTCGGTGAACCCGGGGTATCCGAATCGGTTGTCATCGTGTCCATGAGCCGCACTATCTCCACGTCCGATTACGGCGGTGTTGCCGACCGGCTACGGGGCGGTAAGACGGTTCGCGTTCGACTCGCGGCCCTGCGTAACCTCAATAAGCAACGCGTCATGTCGGGAGACTGACGGTATGAGACCTCCGTCGCGCGGGAGTAACGGCGCGGCGCTGCGATGGAAACGCACGATAGTGAGGCTGGGCCCATGGACGTGTTCTCGCCGGTCACCCGCACCCACTGCCCGTACTGCGCGTTGCAGTGCGGGATGGAGCTGCACGCCGAAGCGGACGGCGCCGGAACGCGGCTGCGGGTCGCGGGCTGGGACGCGTTTCCAGTGAACAAGGGAGCGTTGTGCCTGAAGGGCGCGACCGCGACCGAGGTGCTGAATCCGGCCGTGCGCCTGACGTCGCCGCTGATCCGCCGCACCGCCGATGCCGAGCTGGAACCGGCGAGCTGGGACGAAGCCCTCGACTTCACGGCACAGCGCCTGAAGGCGATCGCCGCCGAGCACGGCCGCGACGCGGTGGGCGTCTTCGGGGGCGGCGGGCTGACGCATGAGAAGGCTTATTCGCTCGGCAAGTTCGCCCGCGTGGTGTTGCAGACCCCGCACATCGATTACAACGGCCGCTTCTGCATGAGCGCGGCCGCCGCGGCGTCCCAGCGCGCCTTCGGCGTGGACCGCGGCCTGCCGTTCCCGCTGGCCGACGTGGCGCACACCGACGTGATCCTGCTGGTCGGCTCCAACCTCGCCGACACCATGCCGCCGGCGTTGCGGTACCTCACGGCGCAGCGGGAGAACGGCGGGCGGCTGATCGTCGTGGATCCCCGGCGGACGCGGACGGCCGAGCAGGCGGACCTGCATCTGCAGCCGGTGCCCGGTACGGACGCGGCGCTGGCCGCCGGGCTGCTGCACGTGCTGATCGCCGAGCACCTGGTCGACGAGGAGTTCGTGGCCGCGCGGACCAGCGGGTTCGAGGAGGTGCGGGCCGAGGCGCAGCGCTGGTGGCCGGAGCGGGTCGAGGCGGTGTGCGGGGTGCCGGCCGGGGATGTGCGGGCGGCGGCGCGGATGTTCGCCGGCGGCGGTTCCGGTGGTTCCGGCGGTGCCGGCGGCGCGGGCACTGGCCGTGCCGGCACCGGCATGGTGCTCACCGCACGCGGCACCGAACAGCAGGCCGACGGCGCCGACGCCGTGAACGCCTGGATCAACCTGGCGCTCGCGGCGGGCAAGGCGGGGCGTCCGTACTGCGGGTACGGCGCCATCACCGGCCAGGGCAACGGTCAGGGCGGACGCGAGCACGGGCAGAAGGCCGACCAGCTTCCCGGCTACCGCAAGATCACGGATCCGGCGGCGCGGGAGTACGTGGCGTCGGTGTGGGGCGTTTCGGCGGACGCGCTGCCGGGACCGGGGCGTCCGGCGGTGGAGCTGCTGGCGTCGTGCGGTACTGATATACGGGCCCTGTTGGTGGCGGGCTCGAATCCCGTGGTGTCGGCACCGGATGCGGATTTCGTGACATCGCGGTTGCGGGCGCTGGAGTTCCTGGCCGTGTGTGACGTGGTGTTGTCGGAGACGGCGGCGCTGGCCGACGTGGTGTTCCCGGTGACTCAGTGGGCTGAGGAGACCGGGTCCATGACGAACCTGGAAGGCAGGGTACTGCTACGTCGGCAGGCCGTGACGCCGCCCGACGGAGTGCGCTCGGATCTGTTGGTCATGGGAGGTCTGGCGGAGCGGTTGGGGTGGCCGAAGTTCCTGACGTCGCCGGCCGAGATCTTCGACGAGCTGGCCCTGGCCTCGGCCGGGGGAGTGGCGGACTACTCGGGGCTGTCGCACGAGCGACTCGACGCGACCTCGGAAGGCGCCGGGCTGCACTGGCCGTGCCCGACGCCCGACCACCCCGGGACGCCGCGGATGTTCCTGGACGCGTTCGGGACGCCGGACGGCCTGGCGCGCTTCGTGCCCGTCGCCTGCGAGCCGGCGGGAGAGGAGCCGTGCGCGGACTTTCCGTACCGGCTGACCACGGGCCGGGTGCTGGCGCAGTACCAGTCGGGGGCGCAGACGCGGCGGGTGCGCGCGCTGAACAAGGCCGAGCCGGGACCGTTCGTGCAGCTGCATCCGGACCTGGCGGCGGCGCTCGCGGTCGGCGAGGGCGATCCGGTGCGGGTGACGAGCAGGCGTGGGACGGCGGTCGCGGCGGCGCTTATCAGTGACGGGATCCGACCGGACACCGTGTTCATGCCCTTCCACTGGGCCGGTCCGGGGAAGGCGAACGCGCTGACGCGCCGCACCACGGATCCGGTGTCGGGGATGCCGGCGTTCAAGACCGCGGCGGTGCGGCTGGAGGCGGCGGAATGAGCCGCGTCGTGGTGGCCGGCGCGGGGCTGGCGGGGCACGAAGTGGTGCGGCGGCTGCTGGCCGATCCGGCGTTCGACGGGACGATCACCTGGCACGCCGGGGAGCCGGGGCACCCGTATAACAGGGTGCTGCTGACGGATCTACTGGCCGGGCGGCACGCACCGAAGGCGATCGAACTGCCGACGCTGAGCGACCCGCGCCTGACCTACGAGACCAGCCAGCTCCGCAGCATCGCCGCGGCCGAGTTCGACCACCTGGTGCTCGCCACGGGAGCCGAGCCGGTGATCCCGCCGGTGCGGGGGAACGCGGTGGCGCTGCGGACGCTCGCCGATGTGCGGACGATCCTCGCGGAGCTTGATGGCGACCTCGACGGCCGCGATGCCGGTTTCGGCGGTCGAATGCCCGGCGGCGCGCGCGGCGGATCGGGCGGCGGCGCTGGCTTGGGCGGCAGCGAACGCAGCGGCGCGCGCGGCGAATGGGGCGGCAGTGCGGGCTTGGGCAGCGGCGAACACAGCAGCGCGCGCGGCGTACCAGGTAGCGGTGCGGGCTTGGGCGGCAGCGAACACAGCAGCGCGCATGGCGGATCGGGTGGCGGCGCTGGCTTGGGCGGCAGCGAACGCAGCGGTGCGCGCGGCGAATCGGGCAGCGGCGAACACGGCGGCGCGCGCAGCGGATCGGCCGACGGCGCTGGCTTGGGCGGCGGCGAACACAGTGGCGCGCGCGGTGGATCGGGCGGCGGTGCGGGCGGCGGCGAACACAGCGGCGTGCGCGGCGAGTCGGGCGGCGGCGCTGGCTTGGGCGGCAGCGAATACAGCAGCGCGCGCAGCGGATCGGGCAGCAGTGCGGGACCCAGCGGCCGTAAGAACAGCGAGTCGAGCCGCGGTGGCAGCTCCGGCATGGCGCAGATCGGCCGCAGTTTGCTTGCCGGACTCGGTGGTCGGCGGCATGGCGCAACCTTGCGCGTCGCGGTGATCGGCGGTGGGCCGCTCGGCGTTGAGACAGCGTGCGCGCTTGCCAGCCGTGGCGTGCGCGTCGAACTCCTGCACCGGGGCCCGCACCTGCTGTCCCGCTGGCTCGATGCCGAGTCGGGCGCTCTCCTCGCCGGCTCTCTCACCGAGGCCGGCATCGCCGTGCACTGCGACACCGACGTCTCCGCCGCGACCGGTACCTGGCCGACCGCCGAGCTCGTGATCCTCGCCTGCGGCGTCCAGCCCCGCGTCGCCCTGGCGCGTGCCGCAGGGCTGCCGATCGGTGCCGGAATCCTCGTCGACACATCCGGCCGTTCCCTCGGGGACGAGCGGATCTTCGCTGTCGGTGACTGTGCCGAAACCATCGGCGTGGGCGCCGCGGGCGGTGCGCTCGCGGCGTTGGAGGGTGCGCGGCGCGCCGTGGCGGCTATCGGTGGCGCGCCGGTTTTGCCGCCTCCGCCTGCTGTTTCGCCCCTGCGGCTGCGCACCTACGACATCCCCGGCGCCGACGTCGCCGTCCTCGGCGGTCCTCGCGCCGAAGCGTCCATCCAGTTCACCGACCAGCGGCGCCGTACGCGCAAGGTGCTCGCGTTCGACGGTGACGTGCCGGTGGCCGCCGCGCTGGTCGGCGACGTCAAGGCCGCCGCCGCGCTGGCCCTGGCCATAGCGCGCCCGGCTGCGCCCGCGCCGCGCTCGCCGGCCGCGCTTCTCACATCGCCGCTTCTCACATCGCAGGCGGCCCACGGTGCGGGCGGTTTCGGCGAGGCGTAACAAACCTGACGCGGACGGGAAACGGCGCGGCGGCAGCCTGGAGGACATGAGCCCCTCGCAGCGCACCGTCCTCGTCGTCGGTCACGGCATGGTCGCCCACCGCTTCGTCTCCAGCCTGCTGGAGCACGGGCGCCCGGCGCCGGCCGTCACCGTCTTCGGGGCCGAGGACCGGCCCGCCTACGACCGGGTCCGCCTCTCGTCGTGGTTCGACGACCGGGACCAGACCTCCCTGCACCTCGACCCGTACCCCGACGGGGCCGTCGAGGTGGTCAGCGGGGTCGCGGTCGCCAGCGTCGACCGGGAGGCGCAGACCGTCACCGGCGCGGACGGCAGCGTGCGCGGCTACGACGCGCTGGTGCTGGCCACCGGCTCCCGGCCGTTCGTGCCTCCGGTGGAGAACCACCAGGCGCCCGGCTGCTTCGTCTACCGCACGCTGGACGACGTCGAGGCCATCGCCGCCTACGCCGCTGGGAACGGCCGCAGCGCCGGCGTCGTGGTCGGTGGCGGGCTGCTCGGGCTGGAGGCCGCCAAGGCGCTGACCAGCCTGGGCCTGAAGACCACGGTCGTGGAGTTCGCGCCGCGCCTGATGCCGCTGCAGGTGGACGACGGCGGCGCGGCCGCGTTGCAGAGCCGGATCGCAGAGCTCGGAGTCACCCTGCACACCGGCACCCGCCTGGACAAGGTCCTGGTCGACGCCGACGGGGTCGCCACCGCCGTGCAGGCGGTCCGCGGCGAGGACGTCGAGACCATCGAGGCCGACCTGGTCGTCTTCGCCGCCGGCGTGCGCCCCGAGGACAGCCTGGCCCGCTCCTCGGGCCTGGACGTCGGCGAGCGCGGCGGCATCGTCGTCGACGAGCTGTGCCGCACCTCCGACCCGCGCGTGTATGCGATCGGCGAGTGCGCCCTGGCCGCCGACGGCCGGGTCTACGGCCTGGTCGCGCCGGGCTATCAGATGGCTGAGACGGCCGCCGCGCACCTCGCAGAACTGGTCGAGGGCCGCACCTTCACCGGCGCCGACACCTCGACCAAGCTCAAGCTGCTCGGCGTGGAGGTGGCCAGCTTCGGCGACGCCTTCGGGGCCGAGGTCGGCGCGATGTCCGCCACCTACAGCGACTCCCGCCGCCAGGTCTACCGCAAGCTCACCATCGCCCAGGACGGCCGGCTGCTCGGCGGCATCCTGGTCGGCGACGCCGGTGACTACGGCACGCTGCGCGCCCTGGTCGGCGAGCAGCCGCCGGCCGCGCCGGAGGCGTTGCTGCTGCCGGCCGGAACCGCCGGCTCCGCCGGGATCGGGCCCTCCGCCCTGCCGGACGCGGCCGTCCTGTGCTCGTGCCACAACGTCACCAAGGGCGCGATCTGCGGCGCCATCCACGACCTCGTCGAGAAGGGCGACGGCGAGGTGACGCCGAAGCAGATCGGCGGCTGCACCAAGGCCGGGACCGGTTGCGGGTCGTGTGTCACCTCGATCAAAGCCCTGATCAAATCGGAGGGCGGAGGCGGTAGCTCAGCCCTCTGCGAACACTTCACGCAGACCCGCTCCGAGCTCTACACCATCGTCCGCCGCGACCACATCACCACCTACGCCGAACTGCTGGCCAAGCACGGCACCGCGGCCAAGAACGTCACCGACGGCTGCGACGTCTGCAAGCCCGCCGTCGGCTCGATCCTCGCCTCCCTCGGCGGCCTGCTCGCCGAGGGTGACAGCAAGCCGCACGTCCTGGACGGCGGCCAGGCGGCCCTTCAGGACACCAACGACCACGTCCTGGCCAACCTGCAGCGCAACGGCTCCTACTCGGTCGTCCCGCGCATCCCCGGCGGAGAGATCACGCCGGACAAGCTCATCGTCATCGGCGAGGTGGCGCGCGACTTCGGCCTCTACACGAAGATCACCGGCGGCCAGCGCATCGACCTGTTCGGGGCGAGGATGGCCGACCTGCCGAAGATCTGGCAGCGGCTGGTCGACGCGGGCTTCGAGTCGGGGCACGCCTACGGCAAGGCGCTGCGGACCGTGAAGTCGTGCGTCGGCTCCACGTGGTGCCGCTACGGCGTCCAGGACTCCGTCAAGATGGCCATCGACCTGGAGCTGCGCTACCGGGGCCTGCGGGCGCCGCACAAGATCAAGATGGCGGTGTCCGGCTGCGCCCGGGAGTGCGCCGAGGCGCAGTCCAAGGACGTCGGCGTCATCGCCACCGAGCGCGGCTGGAACCTGTACGTCGGCGGCAACGGCGGCGCCCGGCCCCGGCACGCCGACCTGCTGGCCACCGACCTCGACGACGAGACGCTGATCCGCACCATCGACCGCTTCCTGGCCCTGTACATCGCCGAGGCCGACCGGCTGGAGCGCACCGCGACCTGGGTCGAACGCTACGAGGGCGGCCTGGACCGGCTCCGCAGTGTCCTGATCGACGACGTCGAGGAGCGCGGCGTGGAGCTGGAGGCGCTGATCGCCGCGCACGTCGAGGCCTACACCGACGAATGGCGCGCGGTGCTGGAGGACCCGGCGAAGCTGGCACGCTTCGCCACGTTCGTCAACGCGCCGGACGCGCCCGACCCGACGGTCGCGTTCGTGCCCGAACGCGGACAGATCAAGCCGCTGCTGACTCTTGGGAGGCGCTGATGACTGTCGAAAGTGTCTGCGAAACGGTGCAGGCGCAGGCCTGGACCCCTGTGTGTAAGTACGCGGAGTTGGAGCCCGGCCGCGGAGTGGCCGCTCTGGTCGATGGCGAGGCGGTGGCTGTGTTCCGGCTGGGTGACGGATCGCTCTACGCGGTCGGCAACACCGATCCGTTCTGCGGCGCGTCGGTCATCTCCCGGGGCATCACCGGCATGCGCGGCGACGGCACCGCGACCGTAGCCTCGCCGATGTACAAAGATGTGTTCGACCTGGCGACGGGAGTAGCGCTGGACGCCCCGGACGTGCGCCTGCCGGTGTTCGCCGTACGTCGGCACCGGGGTGTGGTGTGGGTCGCGCCGGATGTCACATCGGATTACGAGCAGGATGCGGAACACCTCATGGAGCTGACCCCTGTGGCTTGAACAGGCGAAACAGGCCGTTCGTAAGTTGCCGGTATGTCAGCTATCACCTCAGACCAAAGTCTGCTGAGCACCTGGAATCCTGAGAACGAGGACCTGTGGGCCGCCGGGGGGCGCCGCATCGCCCGCCGCAACCTCGTCCTGTCGATCCTCTCGGAGCACATCGGCTTCTCGGTGTGGTCGCTGTGGTCGGTGCTGGTGCTGTTCCTCGGCCCGGCCTACCACGTCGACGCCGCCGGGAAGTTCATGCTCACCTCCGTGCCCACGCTGGTGGGCTCGGTGCTGAGGCTGCCGTACAGCTTCGCGGTGACCCGGTTCGGGGGCCGGAACTGGACCGTCTTCAGCGCCCTGATCCTGCTGGTGCCCTGCGCGCTGGCGGCCTTCCTGGTCAAGCCCGGGGTGTCGTACTCGACGCTGCTGGTGCTGGCCGCGATCACCGGCGTCGGCGGCGGGAACTTCGCCTCGTCGATGACGAACATCAACGCCTTCTACCCCGACCGGCTCAAGGGCTGGGCGCTGGGGCTGAACGCCGGCGGCGGGAACATCGGCGTGGCGGCCGTGCAGCTCGTCGGCCTGGCCGTGCTGGCCTGGAGCGGCAAGGGGCATCCGGGGCTGGTCGCCGGGATCTATCTGCCGCTGATCGTGGTGGCCGCGGTCGGCTCGGCGCTGTACATGGACAACCTGCCGAACCGGCGCGCTGAGAAGGGGGCGATCCGGGAGGTGGCCAAGCGCGGCCACACCTGGGTCATCTCAGTCCTCTACATCGGTACGTTCGGGTCGTTCATCGGCTTCGGGTTCGCCTTCGGCCAGGTGCTCCAGGTCCAGTTCAAGACCCAGTTCGCGACCCCGATCGACGCCGCGTACCTGACCTTCCTCGGCCCGCTGCTCGGTTCCCTGTCCCGCCCGATCGGCGGCCGACTGGCCGACCGGCTCGGCGGGGCCCGGGTCACACTCGCCACCTTCGCCGCGATGGCCGCCGGCGCCGCCGTCGTGCTGGCCGCGTCCCGGGCCGACTCGCTCGCGGTGTTCGTGATCGGCTTCGTGCTGTTGTTCGTCTTCAGCGGCGTGGGCAACGGTTCGGTCTACAAGATGATCCCGGCGTTGTTCGCCGACGAGCCGGAGGCGAAGGGCCGTCGGCTCAGCGGGGCGCTGATCGGACTCGCCGGGGCCGTTGGGGCATTCGGGGGAGTGCTGGTGAACATGGCGTTCCGGCAGTCGTTCCTGAGCACCAAGAACGGCGACGCGGCTTACCTCACGTTCCTGGTGTTCTACGCGCTGTGTGCGGCGCTGACGTGGGCCGTGTTCATGCGGCGCAGCGTCGCGCCTCGGGCCCAGGCCGTACCGGTCGCCGACTGAGGAGCGTCGAGGAGAGTCAGACCTCCGGCTCCTCGGAGGAGTCCGGGACGAGCTCCGGATCGCCTGGCAGCGCCGGCAGGTGGTCCGTCTCGTCGAAGACCAGCAGCGTCCGGGTGGAGCGCACGCCCGGCATGTTCTGGATGTGGGCGAAGACCAGGTCCCGCAGTGTCTTGTTGGAGGCGCTGCGGACCAGCAGCAGGACGTCGAAGTCCCCGCTGACCAGCGCCACGTGCTCCACCCAGGGCAGCGCCGCCAGGGTGTCCCGGATCTGGCGCCAGCTGTTCTGTTCGACCTTCATGGTCAGGTAGGCCGAGGTGCTGAAGCCCACGCGCTCGGGATCGACCTGGATCGTGAAGCGGCGGATCACCCCGTCGTCGAGCAGGCGCTTCACGCGCGTGTAGACGTGCGCGCGGGAGACGTGGACGGCGGCGGCCAGGTCGCGCATCGACATCCGGCCGTCCTGCTGGAGCAGATGGACGATTCGACGGTCCGTGTCGTCCAGCGTGGATGATTGGCTCGGGTTAGCGGTGCTCATGGTTCCAATTGTCTCCGATCTTGCAAGCGCACTGGTCAGGTGGGTTCGCCCGAACAAAGAATCGGCATCACACAGCCGACGCACTACCGACACGTGTCAATGGAGACGACGTGACCGTTCTCGCCACGCCCGACAAGACCGGGTCGGGCTTCCCCCTGGGGTTCGACGCGATATTGGACCCCTCGCCCCTGCAGTACCTCGACGAGCACGGCGCGCTCTCCGGCGCCCTGCGCGACGACGCCCCCGAGCTGGACCCGAAGGAGCTGCTGGCCACCTGGCGCGCCATGGTGATCGGCCGGCGGTTCGACGTGCAGGCCACCACGATGGTCCGGCAGGGCCGGCTGGCCGTCTACCCCTCGTCGTACGGCCAGGAGGCGTGCGAGATCGGCGCGATCCTCGCGCTGCGTCCCACCGACTGGTTCTTCCCGACCTACCGCGACTGCGTGTCGATGGTGACCCGGGGCATCGACGCCGTGGAGACCCTGACGCTGCTGCGCGGCGACTGGCACTGCGGCTACGACCCGCAGCGCTGGCGCACCGCCCCGCAGTGCACGCCGCTGGCCACCCAAGCCCCGCACGCCGCCGGGCTCGCGCTGGCCGCCAAGCTGGCCGGCGACGACACCGTCGCGCTGGCGTTCTGCGGCGACGGCGGGACCTCCGAGGGCGACTTCCACGAGGCGCTGAACTTCGCCGCGGTGTATCAGGCCCCGGTCATCTTCTTCGTGCAGAACAACCAGTACGCCATCTCGGTGCCGCTGGCCAAGCAGACGCGCGCGGCGGCGCTCGCGCACAAGGCCGTCGGCTACGGCATGGCCGGCGTGCGGGTGGACGGCAACGACGTGATCGCCGTGCGGCGCGCCGTCGCCGAGGCCGCCGAGCGGGCCCGGCGGGGCGAGGGCCCGACGCTGATCGAGGCCGTCACCTACCGGATGCAGGCGCACACCAACGCCGACGACGCCAGCCGGTACCGGGAGGAATCAGAGGTCGATTACTGGAAGGTGCGCGATCCGCTGGCGCGGCTGGAGACGTACCTGAAGGCCGCCGGACTGCTGACCGACGACGTCGTGGCCGAGGCGAATCAGGTCGCTGAGGAGCTGGCGAACGACATGCGGGCCCGGCTCGGCGAGGAGCCGGAGGTGGACCACCGCGACCTGTTCGCGCACGTCTACGCCGAGCCGACGCCGCAGCTGCTGGAGCAGGCCGCCGCGCTCCAGGCCGAGCTCGACGCCGAGAGCGAGGGCGCCCGATGACCGCCACGCTGGACGGTGCCGCTCAGAGCACTGAGATCTCCCTGGCGCAGGCCGTGAACCGGGCGCTGCGCGACGCGATGACGGCCGACGAGAAGGTGGTCGTCTTCGGCGAGGACGTCGGCGTGCTCGGCGGCGTCTTCCGCGTCACCGACGGCCTGACCCGCGACTTCGGCGAGCAGCGCTGCTTCGACACGCCGCTGGCCGAGGCGGGCATCATGGGCACCGCGATCGGCATGGCGATGTACGGCTTCCGGCCGGTCGTGGAGATGCAGTTCGACGCGTTCTCCTACCCGGCGTTCGAGCAGATCGCCTCGCACCTGGCGAAGATGCGCAACCGGACGCGCGGCGCGCTGCCGCTGCCGGTGGTCGTGCGGGTGCCCTACGGCGGCGGGATCGGCGGGGTGGAGCACCACTCGGACTCCTCCGAGGGCTACTTCGTCGCCACGCCGGGGCTGCACGTGGTGACGCCGGCGACGGTGTCGGACGCGTACACGCTGCTCCGCGCGGCGATCGAGTCGGACGATCCGGTGATCTTCATGGAGCCCAAGCGGCTCTACTGGTCGAAGGACCAGCTCGACACGGTCGGTCCGGCTATCGGCCAGGCCGCGGTCCGGCGTCAGGGTACTGACGCGACGCTGATCGCCTACGGCCCGACGGTGCAGACCGCGCTGGAGGCCGCCGAGGCCGCGGCCGCCGAAGGATACGACCTGGAGGTCGTGGACCTGCGCTCGATCGTGCCCTTCGACGACGCGACGGTGACCGCCTCGGTCCGCAAGACCGGACGCGCGGTGGTGATCCACGAGGCCGCCGGGTTCGGCGGCACCGGCGCGGAGATCGCGGCGCGGGTCTCGGAGCGCTGCTTCCACTGGCTGGAGGCGCCGGTGCGCCGGGTGACCGGGTTCGACATCCCCTACCCGCCGCCGAAGCTGGAGCGGCACCACCTGCCCTCGGTGGACCGGATCCTCGACGCGGTGGCGTCGTTGCAGTGGGAGGACCGGTGAGCACTCGCGAGTTCCTGCTGCCGGACCTCGGCGAGGGGCTGACCGAGGCCGAGATCATCGCCTGGCACGTGGCGGTGGGCGAGCATGTCTCCGTCGACCAAGTGGTGTGCGAGGTCGAGACGGCGAAGGCCTCGGTGGAGGTGCCGTGTCCGTACGCCGGCGAGGTCGTCGAGCTGCACGGGGCGGTCGGGGATGTGGTGGACGTCGGGAAGCCGCTGATCAGCGTCGCGGCGGTGAAAGCCGCACCGGAGGAGCCAGCGGACCGGGCCCGGCTCGATGCCGAGGCTCGGGACAGGGCTGCGAGCGGCAACGGGAAGGCCGGAGCTGCGAGCGGGAGCGCCGGCGCGAAGGCCGGCGCGGCGAATGGCAAGTCTGCGGCTGCGGGCGGCGCGAAGTCTGGCGCGGCGAATGGCAGCGCGAAGCAGAGCTCGGGGAACGTGCTCGTCGGCTACGGCACTGCTGAGACCGGCGGCGTGCGGCGTCGGCGCGTCGTGAGCGGGTTCGGTGGGCACGGTTCTGTGCTGCGCGTGCATGTCGTGCCGGTTGTAGTTCCGAAGGGTGGCCGGATCCCGGTCGTCTCGCCGCTGGTGCGGCGGCTGGCCAGGGAGGGCGGGCTCGATCTGGCGTCTGTGCAGGGGACCGGGCCCGAGGGCTTGATCATGCGGCGTGATGTCGAGGCGGCGTTGGCTGCCCCGGCCGCTGCTCCTGCTTCGTCGAGCACTGCTACCGGCATCGCCGAGCGCGAGCGGGTCCCGTTGCGCGGTCTGCGCAAGACCGTCGCCGACAAGCTGTCGCGCTCCCGGCGTGAGATCCCCGACGCGACGACGTGGGTCGATGTCGATGCGACCGGCCTCATGGAGCTGCGTGCGACGCTGAACCGCGACACGTCGGCGCCGAAGATCAGCTTGCTGGCTGTGCTGGCTCGTATCTGCGTCGCGGGCCTGGCGCGCTATCCGGAGCTGAACGCGACGGTGGACGTCGAGCGGCAGGAG
Source organism: Catenulispora sp. GAS73 (assembly GCF_041262085.1). Lineage (NCBI taxonomy): Bacteria > Bacillati > Actinomycetota > Actinomycetes > Catenulisporales > Catenulisporaceae > Catenulispora > Catenulispora sp. GAS73. The sequence goes on along the minus strand of NZ_JBGCCM010000044.1, from coordinate 69,064 downwards.
ATCGTCCGATACGCCGACGTGAACCTCGGCTTCGCCGCGCAGACGGATCGCGGTCTGGTCGTGCCGGTCGTGCGCGGGGCGCACCGGATGTCGACCGAGGAACTGTCGGCTGAGTTCGAGCGCCTGACGGCGGCGGCGCGCGCCGGTTCGCTGCCGGTGTCGGAGCTGACCGGGTCGACGTTCACGCTGAACAACTACGGCGTCTACGGCGTCGACGGTTCCACGCCGATCCTGAACCACCCCGAGGCCGCGATGCTCGGTGTGGGACGGATCGTGAAGAAGCCGTGGGTGGTCGGCGACGAGTTGGCTGTCCGCCAGGTGACGCAGCTGTCGTTCACCTTCGACCACCGAGTGTGCGACGGCGGCGTGGCCGGTGGCTTCCTGCGGTATGTCGCCGACCTCGTGGAGGAACCCGCGCGGTTGCTGCGGGGGCTGTAGCGCCACGCGCCACGAATGCCACAGGGGCCTGACAGAGAGCGCTGTCAGGCCCCTGGTTTCGTCCTAAGGCATGAAGGCTGCGGCGGCCAGCCGGTTCGCCTTCTCCAGCCCGGCCTCGGCGGCCAGGTCGGTGACGCCGGTCGAGACGATGCCGACGTGCCGCAGGTCGCGGGTGGCGAACATGGCCGTGAAGTAGCCCATGTCCTCGCCGGTCTTGCCCCACAGGACGGTGCCGTCGGGCAGCGTGTCGGTGCCGATGCCCAGGCCGAAGCAGGCCTTGCCCTTCTCCGGGCCAGTCTGGCAGTTTCCTGAGTCGCCGGTGTAGGGCAGCAGGTCGTCGTCGGCGTCGTGGGGGAGCGCGAACATCTGCGTGAGCTGTGCCCGCGGCAAGAGTCGGCCCTGGAACAGCGCGGTGATGAACGTGTTCAGGTCGCCGGTCGTGGAGATCATGCTCGACGGGTCGCCGCCCGCCGCGCTGACGTCCGTGACAGTGCCCTGACTGTCGGTCAGGTAGCCGTGCAGGTACGGCGACGGCATCCGTGGCCTGCCCTGCGGAACGAATGTGCCGGTCAGGTGCAGCGGCCGCACGATGCGGGCCCCGACCTCGTCGCCGAACGAGTGCCCGGTGACGTGCTCGATGAGCAGGCCGACGATGCGGAAGTTCAGCGAGTTGTAGCTCTGCGCGGTGCCGGGGGCGAAGACCGGGCCGGGCCACGGCCGGCCGGCGGGACGCAGCGTGGAGTCGATGATCTGCCGGAAGCCCTGGTACTCGAAGCGTCCGGCGATCAGCTGGTCGGTGGTCATGGACGGCCCGCCGTCGCCGATCTGCGGCAGCCCGCTGGTCATGTTCAGCAACTGGCGCAGCGTGATCGGCTGGAACGTGGCGGGCAGCAGTCCGGGCAGGTACTGCTGCACGCTCTGGTCGAGGTCCACGCGGTGCTCGGCGGCCAGCTGCAACAGCACGACGGCCGAGAAGGTCTTGCTGATGCTGCCGATGCGGAAGTGTGCGTCGTCGGCGACCGGCCGGCCGGTCTGCGTGTCGCCGGCCGAGCCGCGCCACGTCTGGCCCTCGCTCCGCACGAGCGCGACCGCCCCGGCCGCCGCCTCGCCGGAACGCATGGCGATCGCCTGCTGCAACGCGGCCGGGTCGAGCGCCGGGGCGGTGGTGCGCGGTGTAGCCATGGCGGTCGCGCCGAGCGACGGTGTGGCGGCGGAAGCTTCGGCAACGACAGCAAACCCCGTCACGGCCGTCGCGAGTGCGGTGAACGCGGCGGCCGCAGCCCTGCGCTTGGCGTTGATTCCCATGCGGACCACGGTAGGGGATTGCAGAGACTCTTTGCAAATAGTTCTGCAAATAGCTTCTGCAAGTGGTGACTACTCCTGCGCGGCGGTCAGCCGCGCGTTCCGCAGCGTCACGACCAGCGTCAGCACGCCGAGTGCGCCGACCGCGAGCAGCAGCGTGGCCGGGGAGGCGACGTTCTTGAGCGCTGACAACAGATACGGCGCCGCGAAGCCGATGTAGGTGACGGCCTGGAACACCGCGGTCATCCCGGCCAGGTCCTCGGGCGGCGCCAGCCGCTGGACCTCGGCGAGGCCGAAGACGAGCAGGACGCCGTAGCCGAAGCCCATGATCACCGCCGCCACCAGCGTCAGGACCGCCTGCCAGGCGCCGAGGCCGTTCAGGGCGGCGACGCCGGCGTCGGCGAGGGTGCCGCCGGTGACCAGGGCCAGGCCCAGGGTCAGCAGCCGGGGCCGGGCCAAGTTCCGGCCGGCCGGGGACGCCGCGATCTTGCGGGCGACCGGCTGGATCAGGACGCCGGACATCGCGGTCACCATCGCGGCGGCGCCGGCGTAGATCAAGGACAGGCTCTTCACGTGCCCCGCAGCCAGGCCCGGGAGGTAGACCATGGCGATCGTCGCGGCGCCGAACACCCACGGCGCCATCGGCAGCAGCACGCCGACGAATCGCCGGTCGGAGAAGCCGCGCAGGCGGAGCAGGCCGCCGCCGAGGACGCCGGATCGCCTGCGCTGCACCGTTTCCGGAGCGCGGGACAGCAACACCAGAGCCACCGTGGCCAGAATCAGCTGTGGAATATAAGGGGTCTCGTACGCCGCCGGTCCCCACTGCACCAGCACTCCGGCGATCAGCGGTCCCAGGCCGAACCCGACCGTCATGGCGATCGAGGTACGTCGCGCACCGGCACCGGCACCGGCTACCGGGTTGGCCGCCGACAACTCCTTCACCCACGCGCTGCCCGCGCTGAACGCCGCGCCGCTGGCGACGCCCATCAGCACGCGACCGACGGACAGCCAGGCCAGGCCGTGGGAGCCGAGCATCAGCACCGCGCCGGAGAGCATCGACAGCAGCACTGCGAACGTCACGACCGGACGGCGGCCGACCCGGTCCGACAGCGGGCCGGCGACCAGCAGGCCGGGCACCAGACCGGCCGCGTACAGCCCGAAGATCGCCTCTCCGGCCGACGCCGAGACGCCCAGCTTCTCGCGGTACAGCAGAACCATCGGCGCGAACTGGTTCGCGCCCCAGCCGACCGCGGTCAGCGCGAGTGCGGCGCGGGCCCAGGTCTCCTTGCGCGACCGCGACGGGGTCTCCATCGCGGTGTTCTTCACGTCTGTAAGGCTCATAGGTCCGATGATCTCTTGCGCCTGGCGGACCGCCCAGTGGCAGTAATGACATGTAGCGCTAAAATGCTGCCATGGGTCGGAACAGCGCCACCGAGCACGTCACGGATCGCGTCACCAAGGGCCGCGCCAAGGGCCGCACGAAGGGCCGCGCCAAGCACATGGTCGCCGTGGCCGTCGCCGAAGGTGCGCCGATCTTCGAGATCGCGATCCCGGTCGAGATCTTCGGCCGGGTCCGGCCGGGCATGCCGGAGTTGGGCTACGACGTCCGGGTCTGCAACCCCGAATCAGGGCCCGTACCTGCCGGCGGCGGCTTCACCGCGCACAGCGGCGACACCTATGCCCTGCTCGCCGAGGCCGACACGGTGATCGTGCCGGCGGTACGGGACGTCACCGAGGAACTGCCGGCGGACCTCGTCGCGGCCGTGCGGGAAGCGCACGCCAACGGCGCCCGCGTGGCGTCCCTGTGCACCGGGGCGTTCGTGCTGGCCGCCGCCGGGCTGCTCGACGGGCGCCGCGCCACCACGCACTGGTTGTACCGCCAGGAGTTCCAGGCCCGCTTCCCGGCGGTGGACTTCGATCCGGCCGTGCTCTACATCGACCACGGCGACGTGCTCACCAGCGCGGGCACCACGGCCGGCATCGACCTGTGCCTGTCGATGGTCGCCGCCGACCACGGCGCGGACATCGCCAACACGCTGGCCCGGCGTCTGGTGGCGCCGTCGCACCGCAGTGGCGGGCAGGCACAGTACGTCGAGACGCCCGCGCCGCCGGACCGGCGCGACAGCCTGGGTCCGCTGCTGGACTGGATGCGGACGCATCTGTCGGAGACGCTGACCGTCGCCGATCTCGCGCGGCACGCGAACGTGGCGGAGCGGACCCTGATCCGCCGCTTCCACACCGCCGTGGGCACCACACCGGGCAAATGGCTGACCGAGCAACGGGTTCTGCACGCGCGCCGGCTGCTGGAGACGACCGACCTGCCGGTGGAGCGCGTGGCCTCGGCGGCCGGGCTCGGCGGCGCGGCCAACCTGCGGCACCACTTCACGGAGGTCGTGGGGGTCGCGCCGAGCGACTACCGGCGGACGTTCCGCAAGCCCGGGGTCTGATTCACGGACGGTCTGACCGCCTATGTCTGACCGCCTATGGTGGACGCGCAGTCCTTTGTGGGAGGGGAGGCCAGGTGAGCGGTGACCTGTGGTGCGGCGGCGTCATCAACGACTTCGAGCCCGACTACGACGACTCCGGGGCGTGGCGCGAATGCCTTGTCGAGCTGGGCCATCCGACGCCTCCACCGCCCCCGCCGCCGCCGATCATGGACCGGCCGACGATGGGGGACTACTGGCGCGGCCTGCGGCACTTCAACGACCACCCGGCGCGCGCCGGGGCCCTCTCGTATCTTCGAGAGCTGACGATCGAAGGCCTGCGGGCCGGCTCGATCAGCAACCGCGACCTGCTGTACGAGGTCCGGCCGGCGGCGGTCGCGGTCTCGGTGCTCTCCGAGCGGGAGGTCGCCGGGAACGGGGCCGTGGTGGCGGCCGTGATCCGCTCGGTGGCCGATCGGCATCCCGCGCGGTGGGCGTTGCTGATCGACGTGGTCGGCTTCTGGGGCGGGTCGCTGGCCTCGCTGCTGGCCGGACGCGACGACAGCGGGGCCGAGGACTGCCAAACCGTGTTGCCGTTCGGCAGCGGGCTGTGGACCGGGCATCTGTGGCGTCCGGCGAACATCCTGCTGGCGTTGGCCCCGGCGGAGGGCGCGCGCCGGTTCCTCGCCGCGGGCACCGATGTCACCGCGCTCCGGCGGGGCTCCACCGCGGAACTGATGCCGGGGTTCATGCCGCTGTCGCGGGTGTTGGTCGAGCACACGCTGAGCGATGACGGCAGTGCTCGGGCGCGGGTGAATCTGGCTGGCAACGCGTTCGCGCCGGACAGCGTCTTGGCCGGGCTGCTCGGCCGGGATCGGGACCGGGGCCGGGAGCCGGAGCCGGACGTCGTCGACGCGATCCGTCGGCACGACTTCGCCGGAGGCGCGGTGCGATGGCAGGCCTACCGCATGCCGCACAAGCGCTCCGGGTCTCTTCGCACATCGCTGGGAAGTCTTCTGGAACACGGCCAGCAGCAGTTCCTGGACATGCTGGCCGTCGCCTGCGACGGCGCCACCGAGGACGACGCGGCGTTGATCCATACCCTGATAAGGCTCGCGGGGGACGATCTGCGGCCGGAGGCCCGTCGGGTGGCGCTGGAACTGCTGGCGCGGGTGTCAGGGCCCGAAGTCGTCTGGAGTCTGGAACTGGCACGCGTCGGGTCACTGGACCGGCTGCCGTCGGCGATCCGGGCGTCGATGGCCGCGGGGTCGGCCGCGCCGCTGGCCGTGGCGGTGCGGGAGAAACCCTTCCGGGACCGGAACGCGGCGGTCAACGCGGCGGCGGCCGAGCTGCGGCAGGACAGTGTGCTCGACTCGCCGTTGCCGTGGCTAGGATCGGGCCAGGCAAATCGGGAGGCTTGATGCTGGAGCTTGAGGGGCTGCGCAAACGCTACGGCGACCGCGTCGCGTTGGACGGCGTGACGTTCTCCGTGCGTCCGGGGGAGCTGTACGGCTTCGTCGGCACGAACGGCGCGGGCAAGACCACGACGATGCGGATCACGCTCGGCGTGCTCGAACCGGACGCCGGAAGCGTGCGATTCCAGGGCAAATCGGTCGACACCGCCACCCGGCGCACGTTCGGCTACATGCCCGAGGAACGCGGCCTGTACCCGAAGATGCGCGTCGGCGACCAGCTGCGCTACCTCGCCGAGCTGCACGGCATGAGCCGCGGCGACGCCGCCAAGGCCACCGGCTACTGGATGGAGCGGCTGTCGGTCGCCGAACGCGCCGAGGACCGCGTCGAGGCGCTGTCGCTGGGCAACCAGCAGCGGGTGCAACTGGCCGCCGCGCTGGTGCACCACCCGGCGGTGCTGGTGCTGGATGAGCCGTTCTCCGGGCTGGACCCGGTCGGCGTCGACAACCTCGCCGAGGTGCTGCGCGAGCGGGCCGCCGAGGGCGTGCCGGTGGTGTTCTCCAGCCATCAGCTGGAGCTGGTCGAGCGGCTGTGCGACTCGATCGGGATCATCTACCGGGGCCGGATGGTCGCCACCGGCACCGTGGACGAGCTCCGGGCCTCGCGGGCCGAGCGGGCGCTGCGCGTCGGAACCGACGCCGCCGCCGGCTGGGCCGACGGACTGCTCGGCGTGGAGTCGGCCGAGTACGGGCCGACGACGACATTGATCCTCACCGGCGAGGCCGACGACCAGGCCATTCTGGACGCCGCGCGGGCTGTGGGGCCGGTGCGGGAGTTCACGCCGTTGCGGCCGAGCCTGGCGGACCTGTTCCGGGAGGCTGTCGCGGAGCACGACGGCGATGGTGAGGGTGACGGCGCGGGCGGCGGTGCGGGTGGCGGTGCCACCGGCGGCGGGGCCGATGGTGGTCCCGGCCAGATCGGCGGCGGCCGCGCGCCTGCCGGGCTCGCCGGACGGGTCTGGCGTGCCGCGCGTGCGGCGCGTGCCGGGCAGGCCGGAACCGGCAGTGGCAGCGCCAGCGGCGCCAGTGGCGAACACAGCGATTCCGGCGGCAGCGCCGACCAAGAAGGAGCGCGCGCGTGAACCGGAACCGTCAGGCCGTCCGGCTCGTCATGCGCCGCGAGTTCGTCGAGCGGGGCCGGGACCGGGGTTTCGCGATCTCTGTGGCGATCTCGCTGCTGATCGTGTTGGTCGCCGTGGTGATCTCGGCGCTGCTCTCGGGGCGGGACAAGACGCCGTCGTTCACCGTCGGCTTCGCCGGGCCGCGCGCCGCCGTCGAGCAGCAGTACGCCGAGCGGCAGGCCCCGGCGTACAAGATCAACCTGACCTCCAGCGTGGTCACCGACTCCGCGGTGGCGCAGCAGATGGTCAAGAGCGGCAAGATGAACGCGCTCGTGGATGGCGGCCAGATCTACGTGCAGGACTCGGTCGACCCCAAGCTGGCGCCGGTGCTGGCCGGGGCGAACCTGGCTGCGCAGATTCCGGACGTGGACCAGTTGCAGGGGCAGAACACTGTGAAGCTGGCGCCCAAGGACCCCGACGCCGGGCAGCGCAAGACGGTCGCGCTGGTCGCCGAGATCATGTTGTTCAGCCAGATGATCGCGTATTGCATGTGGGTCGCCACTGGCGTGGTGGAGGAGAAGGCGAGCCGGGTCATCGAGGTGCTGTTGTCCAGCACGTCGGCGCGAGTGCTGCTGACCGGGAAGATCATCGGCATCGGCGCGCTGGGACTCCTGCAGCTGGCGGCCACGGCCGCGGTCGGGATCGGCGCCGGGGCGGCGACCGGGGCGCTGCACATGACCGGGCAGATCTGGCAGACCGTGGGGATCGTGGCGGTCTGGTTCGTGCTGGGGTACATCTTCTACGCCTCGGCCTACGCCGCGGTGGCCGCGCGGGTGTCGCGGCAGGAGGAGATGCAGACCGCGGTGCAGCCGCTGAACCTGGTGCTGATGGTGCCGTACTTCGCGGCGTTCGCGGCGCTGAGCAACCCGGACGCGGTCTGGGTGCGGGTGCTGTCGCTGATCCCGCCGTTCTCGGTGCTGATCCAGCCGGTGCGCATCGCCGGCGGGGACGCGTCGTGGTGGGAGCCGGTGGTGGCGATCGGGTTGATGGCCGTGGTGACGGTCGGGATCGTCGGGGCCGGCGCCCGGGTGTATGAGAACTCTGTGTTGCGGTTCGGGTCCAAGGTCCCGATGCGGGTCGCCTGGACCGCGGGGAGGAGGGCATAGCGTGCCGAAGGTCCGGGTGCTGTCGTTCAACACGCTCTTCAGGAACGAGCCCAGGGTGCGTCTGCGCGCGCTGGCCGAGGTGTTGAGGACTGGCGACTACGACGTGGTCTGCCTGCAGGAGCTGCAGATCCCGCCGAACTTCGCCCTGCTCCGCTCGCTGACCCGGGAGGCGTTCCCCTACGCGGCGTACGGCCGCCGGCTGCCCGTCGTCGCCGGCGGCCTGCTGACCCTGTCCCGCATCCCGCTGGTCGGGCACCGCTACCAGGTCCTGGCCGCCCCCGCGAAATGGCGCAGCGACCTGGTGCTGCGCAAGGGCGTCCTGCTGACCCGCTTCAACGCCGACGGCGAGTTCTTCACCGTCGCCAACACCCACCTGTCGGCGAACCGCGCGGCGGACTGGTCGAAGGCGGCCCCGTTCACCCGCGTCCAGCAGGCGGAGCTGGCCCGCCTGGCGAAGACGGTCCGCCGCATCGACTCCGGCGAACCGGTGATCGCGGTCGGCGACTTCAACGTCCCCCGCGACTCCTGGCTCTTCGAGGGCTTCGAGGCGGCCTCGGGCCTGCGCGACGCCTTCAACGGCGACGCCGCCACCACCTACCGGCCGGTCCCCGGTTGGGACGGCGCGGCACTGGACCAGGTACTGGTGACGCCGGGGCTGGCGGCCAAGGGCGAGGTGGTGCTCCAGGACAAGGTGCGGATGGCCGACGGACGGGAGCGGTTCTTGTCGGACCACTACGGAGTCGCCGCGACGGTGGGTTGACGGCTCGCCGCCCGCCACCGCCGAACTCGGTCGGCGGTGGCGGGCGGCGAGCCGCTATCCCGGCGCCTGCCGCCCCGGCTCGGCCGCCGCATAAGCCGCCAAATGCTCCGCGGCGATGATGCGATCTACGGTCTGGTCGGGGGTGCCCGCGGACTGCACCATCAGCACGTTCTCGTCCGGCGTTGGCGGCTCCAGCGTGCTCAGTTGGCTGCCGAGCATGTCGGCGTGGAACATGTGTCCGCGCCGGTCGGTCAGCCGCTGGTGCAGGGTCTTGAGGTCGACGACCAGGTACACCATGCGGACCTGCGGCCGGCCGGCGCGCAGCCGGTCGCGGTACGAACGTTTGAGCGCCGAGCAGGCGATGACCGCCGGCCGGCCCGCGGCCGCCGCCTTGTCGATCCAGCGGCCGATCTCGTCGAGCCAGGGCATGCGGTCGGCGTCGGTGAGCGGCTCGTGCGCCGCCATCTTGGCGATGTTGCTTCCCGGGTGGAAGGCGTCGCCGTCGGCCCAGTCCCAGCCCAGGCGGCCGGCCAGGGCGGCGCCGACGGTCGACTTGCCGCTGCCGGAGACGCCGGTGACCACCACCACCGGCGGCGTGGCACCGGCGGCTCCTGGGGTTCCGGGGGCTCCCGGCGGCGGGGGAGGGGTCGGTCGCACCATGCCCTCAGCCTGACATCGGCGAGGTCGCGGTGCTCGCCGGCGGGTCCGGACGGGCCATCCGGGTGAGGCTCTGAGCAGCAGGGAATAAAACCCCTTCGACGGGAGGCTGGGCGCCGATATGAGCAACGAAGAGGCTCGTTCGTGGAACGAGCAAGTCATTGAAGAGTTCCGGGCCAACGCCGGAAGCGTCCAGCAGTTCGGCGGCAAGGGCCTGGTCCTCCTGCACCACACCGGTGCGAAGTCCGGCGCCTCCTACGTCTCCCCGCTCGCCGGGATGGCCGTGGACAAAGGCGCGTGGTTCATCGTGGCCTCCAACGGCGGCGGCGACAACCACCCGGCGTGGTACCACAACGTGCAGGTGCACCCCGAGGTGCTCCTGGAGGTGCCCGGCGACGACGAGGTGAAGACCGTCAAGCTGTCCGCGCGCGTCGCCGACGAGGACGAGCGCGACCGGTACTTCGCCCAGATGGTCGCCTGGGCCCCGCAGTTCGCGGAGTACGAGAAGGGCACCACGCGCCGGATCCCGGTCGTCGTGCTGGAGCCGGCCGCCTGATAGCCGGCCGACCAGCGGTGTTCGGGCGTCGCGGCTAGTCCACTAGTCCTCGGCGCCCGGACGGTACAACCGCCGCGCGATGTGCGGCGGCAACTCGTAGGGCCGCTCCTTCGGCAGGTGCTGCGCGGCGCGGTCCTTTCGGCCCTCCTTGAGCAGGTCGGCCATTTTGCGCACGGTCGGCGTGATGTCGCGGATCTCGGTCGTCCAGGAGTTCACGTAGTCCGCGATGACGTGGCGGCTCAGCCCGACCTGGATCGCGCGCGCGTCCAGCACCGCACCGGCCAGCGTCCGCTCGGGATCCCACTGGACGTGCACCGTCGCGTGCTTCATCTGCCGCTCCCAGTCCGCGCGGTCGGCGTAGACGCCGCGCTCGTAACCGGTCAGCACCGCCTGCGACAGCGCGGTCTCCCAGCCCTCCCGCGTGATCCGGACCGCCAGCACGTGCTCCTGCCCCGGCTTGCGGGCCCAGTTGCTGCGGCCCATCATCCACAGGAACGACGGCTTGACCCACGTCATCCGGTTCAGCGAGAACGGCTCGACGAAGCGCTGCGCCCGCACCGCCGGCTCGGCGATCTCCGCACGGTACGCCTGGTACACGACGATCGTGTCGCGGTCATAGTCCGCACGCACCTGGTGCAGCGGAAGGGTGTTCGTGTTGGCCATGAAGGAGTCTCGCGCACAAGCCTGTCCGGCGCCTGTGAATATCAGGGCTCAGCGTCGGTGCCGGTTCTCCCACCACCACACGGCGGGGTTGAACGCGCCGTCGCCGGGCGTGCTCCGGTGCACCACGATCTTGCCGAACGTGGACTTGCCGGTGATCCGGATCAGCGGCCCGTCCTCCTGTCCCTCCGGCGTGGAACCGGTGACCGAGCGCTTGCCGAACAGCGCGCCGCCCTCGTCGATGACCCGCGCGTTCTCCGGGACCGTGATGATCGCCTTGCCGCAGAACGCGTTGATGTCCAGCGTGATCTCGCGCCCCGGCAGCACGGCCTCGGCCAGGTTCACGATCAGCGCCCCGAACCGCGCGTTCGCCGAGGTGTGCCGGCCGGCGACCCAGCGGCCGGAGCGGATCACCTTGCTGAACGTCGCGCTCAGCTCCTGGTGCTCGACCGCCGAGACCGGGCTGACCCGGGCCTCGCGCAGGTCGTCGGGCAGGTCGGCGGTGAGCGGGACCAGCTCGGCGCGGGTCTTGGCGGCGTAGGTGGCGTCGATCCGCTCGGCCAGCTCGGTGCTGGTCAGCCGGCCCTGCGCCAGCGCCTCGGACAGCACGGCCGCCACCTCGTCGCGCTCGGCGTCGGAGGCCCGGACCTGCCCGGCGGGCACCTGTCCGGCGATCTGCTCGGCGGGGACCTGGGCGGCCGGCTCGGAGGGCACGACGACCGGGACGAACCGGTTCTCTTCGGGCGCGGAAGTCATGCGAGCAGTGTAGCCGGAAACCGTCGCGAACGCGATATGTCGCGTCTGCCGGCTGACGTCGCGTCAGACCAACTGTGGACGAACGACGAATGAAAGCCTTCGCTATCAGCGGGTCTTGTGCCTCGATAGCACTTGTCCGGGCCCTTATTCGCCTAGACAATACCGTCGCCACTTTCGCGTCTTCCCCACATCCCCCAATCAGGGAGCTTAAATGATCAGACGGAAACGTTGGATCGCAGGCGCTGCGTTCCTCGCCCTCATCGTGGGCGGGATAACCGGCGCCGCGCAGGGTCTGGCGAGCAAGAGGCCGACATCCGGCCCCGGCTCGTGCACCCTCATCGGCTGGAACCCGAGCACCGACCCGACGAACGCGAAGAACCTCCCGGTCGGCCAGCGGCCCCAGACGTACAAGCCGGACAACTTCGACTGCTCCAGCGCGAAGTTCGCGGCGCTGGGCGCGGAGTTCAACAAGTTCCCGCAGCCCCACAACTTCGCCGTCAACAACCGCATCACCTACGAACCGTCCGGCTCCGGCAAGGCGGCCACGGCGGTGCAGCAGCCGGTGGCGGCGGTGAACCCGCTGGCGCCGTACTTCCCGCCGTTCCAGCACTTCGTCATCATCTACCGCGAGAACCACACGTTCGACGACTACCTCGGCGACTGTGCGACCACCATCCACACCGGCTGCAACGGCCAGGTGCAGAGCACCAACCACATCAGCTCGGTGCCGGACCTGCACAACCTGGCCAAGACCTACGCGCTGTCGGACTCCTACAGCACCGGCACGCAGCCGCCCTCGGGCCCCAACCACTGGTGGCTGTTCTCGGCCCAGTCGCAGTCCAGCTCGCAGCAGCAGTCGTACCCGTCCACCGGGACGCAGTTCGACCGCTTCCTGAGCAACACGAACGGTCCGACCGACGAGGGCACCAGCGCGTGCACCGCGCCGTCGGGCTCGGGCAGCGGCAGCAGCCCGTACACGTTCGTGATGAACGGTGACTTCTACTGGATGCTCAGCAGCGGCTCGGGCTACTGGAAGAACCCGGCCGACGGCAAGCTCGAAGTCCTGCCGCCGAACCGCCCGGGCACCAGCATCCCGGAGGAGTTGCACTACAACGAGTACACCTGCTCCAACCAGAGCCTTCCGGACAGCACCATCTCGAACGACTACATCAGCTTCGTCAACACCAACGGCCTGCCGGCCTACAGCTACGTCGAGCTGTTCAACGACCACCCGGGCACGTACCAGGACATCCCGGGTAACGACACGGCGACCAACAACGTGGTCAACGCCATCGAGAACAACGCGACGTACAAGAACAACACCCTGATCGTCATCACCGAGGACGACACCCAGAACGGCAACAACGGCACCGACCACGTCAGCAACACCTACCGGGTGCCGCTGGTCGTCATCGGTCCGTCGCAGTACGTCAAGCAGGGGTACCTCAGCCACGTCGCGTACTCGACCAACAACGTGATCGCGGCGATGGAGCGCACGCTGGAGAACGTCAAGTCGGGCATCATCGACCCGAACGACAACATCGGCCTGAACACCTTCCCGATGACCACCAACGACCAGGCCGCCCTCGGCGACCCGCTGGAGGACTTCTGGATCCAGGGCTCGACTCCGCTGTCCGCCTCGGCCTCGGCCTCCCCGACCACCGGCAACGCCCCGCTCGCGGTGAACTTCACCGGCACGGCCCAGGGCGGCACGGCGCCGTACACCTACAGCTGGAACTTCGGCGACGGCTCGACGAGCACCTCGCAGAACCCGAGCCACACCTACAGCTCCGCGGGCAACTACACCGCGACGCTGACGGTGACCGACAGCTCCTCGCCGGCGAAGACGGCGACCTCCCAGGTCGCGGTCAACGTCAGCGCGGTCGGCAATCCGCTGGCGGCCTCGGCGGCCGGCAACCCGACGTCCGGACAGATCCCCTTGGCTGTGAACTTCACGGGGACGGCGACGGGCGGCACTCCGGGCTACACCTACAGCTGGAACTTCGGTGACGGCTCCGCGACCAGCACGGCGCAGAACCCGAGCCACACCTACTCGACCGTCGGGACCTACACGGCGACGTTGACGGTGACCGACAGCGCCTCGCCGGCGAACACGGCGACGTCGACGGTCAGCGTCACGGCGGATCCGATCGGCAGCGTGCCACCCAGCGCGCCGCAGAACCTGACCGCGTCCGGCGGCACCAACCAGGTGACGCTGAACTGGCAGGCGCCGGCCAGCACGGGCGGCGAGACCCTCACGAAGTACAGCGTCTACCGCAGCACCTCCAGCGGTACCGAGACGCTGCTCACCTCGGGCGGTTGCAGCGGCCTGAGCGGCACGACTCTGACGTGCACGGATACTGGGCTAACCAGTGGGACGACGTACTACTACCGGGTGACCGCGTCCAACCCTGTCGGCGAGAGCGGGCAGAGCAACGAGGTCAGCGCCACTCCGACCGGCGGTAGCGGCGGTTGCACGGCCGGGCAGCTGCTCGGCAACGCGGGCTTCGAGAACGGCGCCTCCAACGCGGCGCCGTGGGCCATCACCTCGACGCACACCCCGCTCTCGGTGATCAACAGCAGCAGCTCCGAGCCGCCGCACAGCGGGACGTACGACGCGTGGCTCGACGGCTGGGGCAAGACCACCACGGACACCTTGGCGCAGACGGTGACGTTGCCCGCCGGGTGCACGACCTACAAGTTCAACTTCTACATGCACATCGACACCGCGGAGACCACGACCTCGACCAAGTACGACACGTTGCAGCTGCAGCTTCTCAGCAGCTCGGGTTCGGTGCTGAAGAACATGTACACGTACTCGAACCTGAACGCGAACAGCGGATACTCGCTGCACTCGTTCGACCTGTCGGCCTACGCCGGGCAGACGGTGACGCTCAAGTTCACCGGCAAGGAGGACTCCTTGTACCAGACGTCGTTCGTCATCGACGACACGTCGGTCAACGTGAGCTGATGTCCTAGCGCACGTTCGGACTGAACAGAAACGCAGAACGGGCCCGGCGCGACGCGCCGGGCCCGTTCTGCGTGTTCGGACCAGTTCTAGGAGAGGAGTTCTAGGAGAGCAGGTCGACGTTGCCGTCGAACTGCCACAGCGGGTTCGAGATCGTCCTGCCGTTGGTGACGATCAGGAAGTAGCCGTTGACCTCCTGCGGGCCGTCGCCGTCGGCGATGTAGCGGCCGTTCGCGGTGACGTCGAGCTGGTAGATGGCCTGCGCCGTGACGTTGTCGCCGGGGACGCTCCAGGAGACCGTGCAGCGCCAGTCGGTGCCCGGTCCCTCCTGCGTGCCGATCCCCTCGCTCTTGAGGCACGAGGCGGAGGTGTGCAGCTGCGCCTCGGTGAGCGCAGGCCTGCGCATCTCGTCTTCCTGGAGCTTGTAGAGGTGGGCGAACGCGGTGGCCATCGACTTCTGCACCTTGCTCTGGTTGATGCCGGAGCTGCCGGCGCCGGAGGTGGTGGCGGCGACCAGGCCGACGGTCACCGCCAGCACGCCGGCCAGCGGCAGCACGCCCACCGTCAGGACCCTGCGACCGGCGCCGTCGTTGGTGAGGTTGGTGAAGTCGCGGCGGACGAAGACCCTGTAGGCCAGCGCGGTGGCGACGATCGCCCACACCAGGCTGACGGTGACGCCGATCAGCAGCGGCTTGAGCTGCGCCGGGTCGGTGAACAGGCCGTTCCAGGAGATGAAGGCGTAGCCGGGCAGCGCCAGGCGGACGGCGACCGGCAGCGGCAGCATCTGTGCGGCCTGCATGCCCAGGGCGACGATCGTCGGCAGCAGCAGGCCCATCGGGGAGCGGCCCAGGGCGATGGACCCGAGCAGGCCGACGGCGGCCAGGGCGAGCGTCGGCGCCAGGACGCAGAGCCACGCGAGCAGGACCCTGGTGCCGGCCTCGCCCCCGGCCAGGCTGTGGCCGTCCAGGCCGACCAGCGGGTTGTTGCCCTCGGCGAGCAGGCCGCCGAGGATGCTGGAGAAGGTCAGGCCGGCGATCAGCAGCAGGATCACGGTGAGGCTGGCGATCGCCTTGGCGACGAAGATGCGCCGGTGCGAGCGGACCGCGATCAGCAGGTGGCGCCAGGTGCCGAGGCGGTCCTCGGAGGCGAAGACGTCGCCGGCGACCACGGAGGTGATCAGGGGGAGTCCCCAGGTGCCGCAGAAACCGAGCGCCACCAGGGAGCCGGCCCAGCCGGTCGCGTGCATCCAGCGGCCGAAGAGGGTGTCCGAGGGCAGGGTGCTCTGCTGGTCGATGGCGAAGACCAGAAGCGCCGGGCCGATCCAGCACAGCAGGAGCAGCAGGCGGACGCGCCAGGCGGAGAACTGCTTGGTCAGCTCGAAGCGGAGGACCCGGGACACCGGGACCGCAGCCGCCGGGGGCGCGGCCTCCGGCGCGGGGGTTTCGGTGACGGTCGCGGTCATCGGCCGGCCTCCTGCTGCTGCTCTTCGGTCGTGGTGCTGGGGGTTTCGGTGGGTTCGGGGGTGGGTTCGGCGGTGGTCTCGGGGGCCGTGGCGGTGGCCGCGCCGGTGTTCGTGTCGGTGTTCGTGTCGCCGGTCGTCTGGCCGGTCGACTGCTGCGGTACCTCGGCCGGCTGGTCGGTGAGCGCGAGGAACGCGGCTTCCAGCGGCGAGACGACCGGGGCCAGCTCGCGCAGTGCGACCTCCGCGCGCACGATCCGCGCCACGAGTTCGTCCATCGCCGCCACCTGCGCGCGCACGACGATCACCTCGGGGTCGCCCTGCGCGGCGGCGTCGGAGCCCTCGACGACGACGATGCCGGGGGTGTCGCCGGCGACGGTGCGGGCCTGCGCGGCGTCCGAGACGCGCAGCCGGTAGTCCAGCTCGCGGTTCTCGTCGGAGAGCTTGTTCAGCGGGCCGGAGAAGACCACGCGCCCGGTGTTCAGGATGGTGACCTCGGAGCACAGGGCTTCCAGGTCGTCCATGCGGTGACTGGACAGGATGACCGTGGCGCCGTCGGCGGCCAGGCGGTTCAGCACGCCGTGCACGTGCTTCTTGCCGGCCGGGTCCAGGCCGTTGGCGGGCTCGTCGAGCACCAGCAGCCGGGGCTTGGTCAGCAGCGCGGCGGCCAGACCGAGCCGCTGGCGCATGCCCAGCGAGAAGCCGCGCACCTTGTCGTCCGCGACCTCGCTCAGCCCGACCTGCGCCAAGGCCTCCTCGACGTCGGCCGGACGCGGCTGGCGATGCCGCAGCGCGATCAGCGCGGCGAGGTTCTGCTTCGCGGTCAGCGTGGGATACAGACCGGGACCGTCCACGAACCCTGAGACGCCCTCGGGTGCGGCCAGCGTCCGCCCGACCGGCGTCCCGAAGATCTCCAGACTCCCCTCATCGGCGACGGCCAGGCCCAGCAACAGGCCCAGGAGCGTGGTCTTGCCGGCCCCGTTCGGGCCGACCAAGCCGTGGATCTGACCCTTCGCCATGCTCACGTCCACGTGATCGAGCGCGATGACATCACCGAAGACCTTGGTGATGCCGCGGCCCCTGACTGCGACGGTCGTATCCATCCGCTCCTCCCTCTGCCGGTGGTGACCCGATTCCGGAGGAACCTACCCCTGGTACTTGGCGCTCACCCGCGAAACTGCTGAATGTTCAAGGAACGCAGGAGGGCTGCCGGACGACGGGGAGTGGTGGCGGTCGGCGGCGCGGGGAATGAGGGGAGCCTTGATCCTGTCAGGGCCAGGATTCTCAGCGACCTGACAAGGGGGCGGCTTGTGTGGGATGCCCGAGGTTCGGATGAAAACGCACCGTGACCGCAGCCGGCCGGGGCGGTGGTGCGTGCTCCGGCGCGGTGCGGTCGCGGTGTCGTGTTGTGCGCTTCCCGCAGCCGTCGCGTTACGCCGGTGTCGGCGCGGGCACGATCGCGTCGATCTCCGCCAGCTCCTCGGCGGTCGGCTCCCAGTCGCCGGCGGCGGCGTTGGCCTGGACCTGCTCCGGGGACATCGCTCCGGAGATCACCGAGGTGCAGCCGGGCTGGGCGGCCAGGCCCGCGATGCCGACCTCCAGGATGCTGCGGCCGTGCTTCTCGGCCCAGGCGATCAGTGCCTCGACCTTGTCCAGGCGGTCCTCGGTGACCCAGTGCGTGCGGCCGGCCAGGCGGGCGTCGGCGGGGATGCCGGTGGCGCGGCGGACCTTGCCGGTGAGCAGGCCGTTGGCCAGTGGGAAGTAGGGCAGGACGCCCAGGCCGAAGTGGCGTGCGGCCGGCACGACCTCGGTCTCGGCCTCGCGGACGAGGAGGGACCAGTGGTTCTGCGCGGAGATGAAGGGGGTGGCGTTCAGCTGCTGGGCGACGTAGTGCGCCTCGGCGATCTGCCAGCCGGCGAAGTTGGAGTTGCCCAGGTAGCGGACCTTGCCCTCGCGGACCAGGTCGTCCAGGGCGGCGACGGTCTCGGCAATCGGCGTGACCGGGTCCGGGGTGTGCAGCTGGTACAGGTCGATGTGGTCGGTCTGCAGCCGCTTGAGCGAGTGCTCGACCGCGTACCGGATGTAGGACCGGCCGCCCTTGGCCCCGGTCGCGCGCGGGTACTTCATGTCAAAGCTCTGATGACCGAACTTGGTGGCCAGCACCACCTGGTCCCGGCGGCCTTTCAGGACCTCGCCGAGGAACGACTCGGACTGGGACTGGCCGTACATGTCGGCGGTGTCCAGCAGCGTGATGCCGGCGTCGATCGCGGCGTCCACGACGCGCCGGGTGCCGGCCACGTCGAGCCGGCTGCCGAAGTTGTTGCAGCCCAGGCCCACGACGGAGACGAGCAGGCCGGAATTACCGAGGTGACGATAGCGCATGGCACGATCTTAGTCCCGCTAACTAAGGCTAGCCGTTCAGGAACTCCACCGGGATCATCACCAGCCGCGACCGGACGAACTCGCCGAGTCCCTTGGCCTGCGGATCGGCCCGGGTCGAGGCGGCCACCCCTTCGCCGAGCATGCCGTAGACGACGAAGTTCACGGCCCGCAGGTTCGGCAGCTCGAAGCGCTCCACGCGCAGGTCGCAGCACTCCGGGACGAGCTTCTGGAACGTGTCCACGTCCAGCGTCTCGCGCAGCCAGGCGTAGGCGCGGTCGGTGCGCGTCCACAGTCCGACGTTGGCGTTGCCGCCCTTGTCCCCGGAACGGGCTCCGCAGACCAGGCCGAGCGGCGCCAGCCGCTTCATCCCGTCGGAGAAGAACGGCTCCGGCGGACGCGGCGCGCCCAGGTGCAGCGGCACGCCCATCGGCCGGCGGCAGGGCCGGATCTCCAGGCGCTCGCCGGTGGGCAGCACGGCGATGTGCGCGACGTGCCGGTCCTGGATCAAGGTCGGCCAGTACACGCCGTACTCGACCTCGCGCGTGGGCGGCGCGGTCGGGTGGAATCCGGAGTATCCGGCCAGGGCCAGGCTGGTCACCGCGCTGGTGAAGGCCTGGCCGACCTTGTCGGGATCCGGGTCCTTCACCGTGATGTGCAGGTAGGCGGTGGCTTCCTCGTCGGTGCGCGCCTGCTCGGCCGGCTTGTCGCTGCGCTGCAGCCGCACGTCGACGGAGGCGAAGCGGCCGCGGCCGCCCAGGGTGTCGAAGATCTGCGCCTCGGCCAGGCCGGCCTTGGCTTCTATGTCCAGGCCGGTGACGCCCAGGGTGATGGAGTTGCGATAGCCGCCGCGGTAGTTGAAGGCGACCTTGAGCTTGTGCGGACCGGTCATGCCCTTGGCGCCGCGGATCTCGACGCGGTCCGGGGCCTGCTGCGTCACGCGCAGGGTGTCGAAGTGCGCGGTGACGTCAGGGTTCGTATAGGCCGGGCCCTCGATGTCGTAGAGCAGCTGCGCGGTGACCGTGCCGACCGAGACCACGCCGCCGGTGCCCGGGTGCTTGGTGATCACCGCGGAGCCGTCGTGGGCGACCTCGGCGATCGGGAAGCCGGGGACGCGGGTGTCGGGGAGCTCGTCCAGGAAGGAGTAGTTGCCGCCGGTGCACTGCGGGCCGCACTCGATGACGTGCCCGGCGGCGACCGCGCCGGCCAGGGCGTCCCAGTCGTCGCCGTTCCAGCCGTGCCACCAAGCGGCCGGGCCCACGACCAGTGAAGCGTCGGTGACCCGGCCGCAGACGACGATGTCCGCGCCGCCGGCTAAGGCCGCGGCGATGCCCCAGGCACCGAGGTAGGCGTGCGCCGAGACGGGTTCGGCGGCGTCGGAGAACGGCTCGCCGGTGTCGAGGTTCTCGAACGGGACTCCTCTGTCGCGCAGCTCGGCCAGCCGCGGGAGCAGGTCGTCGCCTTCGATGTGGGCGACCTTGAGGCGCAGGTTCAGGTGCGTGATGAGGGCCCTGAGATCCTCGGCCAGCCGCGCGGGCTCCAGCCCGCCGGCATTGGTGACGATCTTGACGCCCTTCTCCTGGCAGGCGCCGAGCACCTGGTTCATCTGCGCCAGGAAGGAGCGCGCGTAGCCGGGCCCGCCGCGCTCGCGCGCCTTATGGAGCAGTAGCGGCGTCAGCTCGGCGAGGTAGTCGCCGGTCAGGACGTCGATCGGACCCCCGTCCACCATCTCCCTGGCCGCGGACAGGCGGTCGCCGTAGAACCCGGATGAGTTGGCGATGCGTACCGGGCGCCGGGGCGGGACTTGGGTGTTCACTTCACGAACTCCCTCGCAGTGTGAACCGAGCTCTCTCCGTGCTCTCTCCGTGACTTTACTCGCGGGGTACCCCCTGGCGGGCCAGTAGCGCGCAGGATTTCCTATAACGAGGTAGAGGGAATTCTGTTTGTGGCGGATCGTCACGGCGTGCCGGATAGATCGAATCAGCTTGTGGGTACGGCCCTGGCAGGATGACGCCATGGAACGAGTACTCGGCATCGGTGGCCACTTCCTGCGCGCCGCCGACCCCGCGGCCCTGACCGCGTGGTACCGCGACAGCCTCGGGCTGGACATCGACGAGCACGGCATGTGGCAGCAGCAGGCCGGGCCGACCGTGTTCGCGGCCTTCGAGGCCGAGACGGACTACTTCGGCTCGCGCGAGCAGCAGGTGATGCTCAACTTCCGGGTCCGCGACCTCGACGCGATGCTCCGGCAGCTGCGGGAGCAGGGCGCCGACGTCGACGCGGAGACGCAGGAGATGGACGGCATCGGGAAGTTCGGCTGGGTGCGGGATCCGGAGGGGAACCGGATCGAGCTGTGGGAAGTCGGCTGAGGCACACCTCGGCGGTGGCTCGCGCGGCGTAGGCATTCGCGAGTAGTTCCTCGGCAAGGGCGCTCTTCGCCTCGGCTGCGGGTGAAGGCTGGCCGCCAGCTCTACACCAACGTCGAGTTCTACGCCCGGCCGCCGGACCGCAATCAGGGCCCGGATCCCGCTGGAATCCGAACCCTGACCAATACTCCAACTGGCCCAACCGCCCCGAGTCTCGGAGCTTCAGAGCTTCGAAACCAACCTCCGAACCTCAGCCCTCCGGCAGCGGCTGCGGCGCCGGCACGCCGGAGTAGTGCGCCGCGGGCCGGATGATCTTCGAGTCCTGGGCCTGTTCGAGGATGTTCGCGCACCAGCCGATTACGCGGGAGGTGGCGAACGTCGGGGTGAACATGTCGCGC
This sequence comes from Catenulispora sp. GAS73, assembly GCF_041262085.1. Lineage (NCBI taxonomy): Bacteria > Bacillati > Actinomycetota > Actinomycetes > Catenulisporales > Catenulisporaceae > Catenulispora > Catenulispora sp. GAS73. The sequence goes on along the minus strand of NZ_JBGCCM010000044.1, from coordinate 48,243 downwards.
GGGACGCCGGAGAGCTCCATCACCACGCCGGCGTAGAACTCGACGTTGGTGTAGAGCTGGCGGCCCGGCTTGAGTTCGGCGAGGGCCTTGATGACGTGCTGCTCGACGGCCACGGCGAAGTCCACCAGGGGGCCGCCGAGGCGCTGGGCGACGCCGCGGAGCATGATCGAGCGCGGGTCGTCCGTGCGGTAGACCGGATGGCCGAAGCCCATGATGCGGGCGCCGGCCTCCACCTGCTGGCGGACCCAGTCCTCGGCCTTGTCGGGGGTGCCGATCTCGTCGAGGGTGTCCAGGGCGCGCGAGGGGGCTCCGCCGTGCAGCGGGCCGGACAGCGAGCCCAGGGCTCCGGTCACGGCCGCGGCCAGGTCGGCGCCGGTGGAGGCGATGACGCGGGCGGTGAAGGTGGAGTTGTTGAAGCCGTGGTCCACGGTCGAGATCAGGTACTGCTCGATCGCGCGGGCCTGCTCGGGGGTGGGCTCGGTGCCGTTGAGCATGTAGAGGTAGTTCGCCGCGTACGACAGGTCGTCGCGCGGCTCCACCATCTCCAGGCCCTTGCCGAGCCGGTGGATCGCGGTCAGGACCGTCGGGGCCAGGGCGCTGACGTACAGCGCGTCCGCCCGGCGGGTCTGCTCGTCGATGTCGTAGATCGGCCGCATGCCGCGCTGTCCGGCCAGCAGCGGCAGCGCCGCCCGCAGGCCGTTCATCGGCTCGCCGTGCACCGCCTCGGCGATGGCCGGCAGCAACGCCTTGACCTTGTCCGGGACGTGGCGCAACGGTGTGGTCTCGGCGATGAACGCCGCCCGCTGCCCCGCGTCCGGCAGGTGGCCGTCGATCATCAGGACCCAGACGTCCTCCAGGGTCCGCTTCTCGGCCAACTCCACCGCGTTGTACTGGCGGTAGTGGTAGAAGCCCTCCTCGCCGCGCACGTCGCCGACCTCAGTGTCGGTGACGATGACGCCGGCCAGACCGCGCGGAACCTCGACTGTGGTGACGCTCCGCGTGGGGCGAGGCTGCTCGGATTCGAGCATCGTCGTGCCTCCTTGTGTGATTGTGTCGTCACCCCGATCTTGTGTGATCCGCGCGATGCCCGTCAATCGGCGCGGTTGGTGATATGTGATGATCATGGGGTGTACGCTGGCACTGTGACGGATGTGATCTCCCTCACCGGACTGGTGAAGACCTTCGGGCGGGGATCGGCGGCCACTCGCGCCCTGGATGGTCTGGACCTGTCGGTCGCCCCCGGCGAGGTGCACGCCCTGCTCGGCCCGAACGGCGCCGGCAAGTCCACCACCCTCAGAGTCCTGTTGAGCCTGCTCCGCCCGGACGCCGGCGAGGTCCGCCTGTTCGGCCGCGACGCCCGTCGCGACGCCGTGGCCCTGCACCGCCGTCTGGCCTACGTCCCCGGCGATGTCGCCTTGTGGCCGGACCTGTCCGGCGGGCAGGTGCTGGCGATGCTCGCCAAGCTGCGCGGCCGCACGACCGACGCCAAGCGCACGGCCGAACTGCTGGAGCGCTTCGACCTGGACCCCGGCAAGAAGGGGCGCGCCTACAGCAAGGGCAACCGGCAGAAGGTGATGCTGGTCGCGGCCTTCGCCTCAGAGGCGGAACTGCTGGTCCTGGACGAGCCCACCAGCGGCCTGGACCCGCTGATGGAGGCCGAGTTCCGGGCCTGCCTGAGCCAGGAGAAGGCGCGCGGACGCACCGTCCTGCTGTCCAGCCACATCCTGTCGGAGGTCGAAGAGGTCTGCGACCGGGTCAGCATCGTGCGCCGCGGCCGGGTCGCGGAGTCCGGCACGCTGGCCGAGCTGCGGCACCTGACGCGCACGCTGGTCAGCGCGGAGCTCCAACGGCTGCCGGACGGGTTCGAGGACTTCGCGGGCTTCGACGGGCCGCACCAGGTGCGGGTGACGGAGCTGGGCGCGGCCGCGGGCGGGGGAGTGCGGGTGGAGTGCTCGGTCGACACCGAGTACCTTTCGGCGCTGATGGTGCTGCTCGGGACGCAGGGGGTCAGGTCGATGACGAGCCGGCCGCCGACGTTGGAGGAGTTGTTCCTGCGGCACTACGCCGATCCTGAGCGGGGGAGTGCTGAAGGTGATCCGGCGCGCGAGAGCGAGACGACCGCGGCCTGAGCGGGAAGGCAGGCAGGCCGGTCGGCCCGGTCGCGCGGTCGGCTCGGCGGGAGGGCGCTGTGGCACGAGAGCAAGCCAGCCTGGCCGGAAGGCTGATGTGGCGGGGGCGAGTCGGCCCGGTCGCGCGGCTGTTGCGGTGCGAGCGCGGGGTCGGCCGGTCGCGAGGTTGGTTCGAGCTCTGACAATAGCTACTTCGCGGGCGATTCCACCGGCAGCACAAGCTCGAACACCGTCCGCCCCGGCTCCGAAAGCACCCCGACCCGGCCGCCGTGCGCCTCGGCGACCGCGCGCGTGATCGCCAGTCCCAGCCCGGTGCTCCCCGAGGCCCGGGAGCGTGCCGGATCGCCGCGCGTGAACCGGTCGAAGACCCGGTCCGCGAGGTCCGGCGCCAGTCCCGGGCCGGTGTCCTCGACGGCGAGGCGGACCCGGCCGGCGTGCACCGTGATCCCGACCGTGACCCTGGTCCCGGCCGGGGTGTGCACACGCGCGTTGGTCACGAAGTTCGCCACCGCCTGCGCCAGCCGGTGCGGGTCGCCGATCACTGTCACCGGGTCGGTCGGTAGGTCCAGGCGCCATTCGTGACGCGTCGGGGTCACGCTGGCTGCCGTGATGCTGCTGTCTCTATCACTGTCGCCATCAGCCGCATGGTCAGCGGCCTGCGCGTCGTCCACCGCGTCCAGCACCAGCAGCGTCAGGTCCACCTCCTTCGACTCCAGCGGCCGCCCGGCGTCCAGCCGCGCCAGCAGCAGCAGGTCGTCGACGATCGTCCCCATCCGCCGCGCCTCGGCTTCGATGCGCGTCAGCCCGTGCCGCGCGTCGTCGGGCAGCTCCCCGCCGCGGCGCAGCACCAGCTCGGCGTGGCCGCGGACGGCGGCCAGCGGGGTGCGCAGCTCGTGGCCGGCGTCGGCGGCGAAGTCGCGCAGCCGGCGCTCGACGGACTGCCGGCGCGCCAGGGCGTCCTCGACGTGGCCGAGCATCCGGTTCAGGGAGGCGCCGACCCGGCCGACTTCGTCGTTGCGGTCCGCGTCCGGGACCCGGACGTCCAGCGCCACCTCGCCGCTGGCCAGCGACAGGGTGCTGACCCGCTCGGCGGTCCGGGTCACGCGCTCCAGCGGCCGCAGCGCCAGCCGGACCCAGGCCGCGCCGCCGATCGCGGCCACCACCACCGCGCCGCCGAACAGCGCGAACTCGGCCAGCTCCAGCTCCCGGAGCGTCGCCTCGACCGGCGACAGCGACAAGCCGGTGAACAGGACGTCGCCGTCCATTCCGGGGACCGCGCGCAGCCGGTACTTTCCGAGCCCAGCCAGCCGCAGGGTGTGCGGGGAACCATCGGTGGGCAGCGCCAACAGGGCCCGCGAACCGGTCCCGGACAGGGTGACCTTCCGGGTGTTGTCGCCGGTCGCGCTGGTCCCGTCGACCACGCCGGCCTGCGTCACCACGCTGTTCAGCGCCCGCGCCCCGAACGTGCCCTGCGCCTGGCCACGGGTGTCGGCCTGGGTGAGTTCGTGCTCCAGGCTCTGCGCGTAGCGCGGCCCGGCCGCCGACAACTGCTGGTCCAGCCGCGACACGAGGAACCCGCGCAGCAGGGCCGTGGTGCCGAAGCCGACGCCGGCGAAGATCGCCGCCAGCAGCACCACCAGCCCGAGCGTCAGCTGACCTCGCAGCGTCCGCGGCCGGAGCCGGGTCACGGAGCGGCGGCCTTGATCACGTATCCCGCGCCGCGCACCGTGTGGATCATCGCCGGGCGGCCGGCGTCGATCTTCTTGCGCAGGTAGCTGATGTAGAGCTCCACGACGTGGGCCTGCCCGCCGTAGTCGTACGACCACACCTCGGACAGGATCTGCGACTTGCTCAGCACCTGGCGGGGGTGCCGCATCAGGAACCACAGCAGCGCGAACTCCTTCGGGCTCAGCTCGATCGGCTCGCCGCCGCGGGTCACCTCCCGCGCGGCCTCGTCCAAGACTAGATCGCCGACGACCAGGCAGTCCGGGCTCGCCACCCGGCCGGCCCGCCCGCGCGCCGACCGCCGCACCAGGCTGCGCAGCCGCACCACGACCTCGTCCAGGCTGAACGGCTTGGCCACGTAGTCGTCGCCGCCAGCGGCGATCCCGGCGATCCGGTCCTCCACCGCGTCGCGCGCCGTGAGGAACAGTACCCGGACCTCCGGACGGGAGGTGTGGATCCGGCGCATGACCTCCATGCCGTCCATGTCCGGGAGCATCATGTCCAGCACCACGGCGTCCGGCTGGTAGGTCGCCGCGGCCGAGACCGCCTCGCGGCCGTCGTGCGCGCCGACGGCGTCCCAGCCCTCGTGCCGCAGCGCGCCGCAGACCACCTCCACCAGGTCCGGCTCGTCGTCGACGACCAAGAAGCGCCAGGGTTCGGTCTGGTTCGCGATGTTCGCAAGCATGGCGGTCATCGTCCACATCCAGCGTGAAGATTGGCTAAGGATTGCCTCGATCAGCAGCTCTACCGGCGCGATTCTGAGGAAACTCAAAGGTAGGGCTGTTTACCTCGGTCCCATGAGCACGACCGCACTGCCGCGCGACACCGCGCCGCCCGGCGCGAAGACGTCGCCGGAGACCGTCCCGCGGCTGGCCCTGACCCTGATGGCGGCCGGCGCCGCGGCGGTGCTGGCCGCCTGGTGGCACGCCACCCCGAACGTCGTGGGCGCGGCGGGCTGGCTGGACGGCGCCGGCCGCATCACCGGACTGCTGGCCGGCTACACGGCCCCGGTCCTGCTGCTGCTCATGGCTCGGATCCCGGTCCTGGAGCACCGCGTGGGCAGCGACCGGCTGGCGCGCTGGCACGCGCTGTGCGGCCGGTACATGGTCTTCCTGGTCAGCGCGCACGTCGTCACGATCATCTGGGGCTACGCGCTGACCGACGGCAAGGGAGTGGTCGCCGAGGGTGTGGACATCGTGTTCCACTACCCGGAGATGATCAAGGGCTCGCTGGGCACGCTGCTGCTGTTCGGGACCGGCATCGTCTCGGCGCGGGCGGCGCGGCGCAGGCTTCGCTACGAGACCTGGTACTACCTGCATCTGGCGACGTACCTGGCGATCGCGCTGGCGTTCAGCCATCAGATAGTCAACGGTGCCGACCTGTCGATCCAGCCCGAGCAGACGCTGTGGAGCGCGTACTACGTCCTGGCGGCGCTGACGCTCGGCTGGTACCGGCTGTGGATGCCGTATGTGCGGGACCGGCGGCACAAGCTGCGGGTGCACTCGGTCGTTCCGGAGGGCCCGGGGGTCTACTCGGTCATCCTCAAGGGTGAGCGACTGGACGACCTGAACGCCCGGCCCGGGCAGTTCTTCCGGCTTCAGTTCCAGACCCGGAGCCTGCGGTGGGTGGCGAACCCGTACTCGCTGTCGGCCGCGCCGCACCCGAACTTCCTGCGGTTCACCATCAAGAACCTCGGCGACCACAGCGCGGCGGTGTCGCGGCTGCGTCCGGGGACGCGGGTACGCGCCGAGGGGCCGTACGGGGCCTTCACGGAGGACAAGGCGCGCTCGCCGCAGGTGCTGCTGATCGCGGCCGGGGTCGGGATCACGCCGATCCGGGCGCTGTTCGAGACGCTGCCGGGGCAGCTGACCCTGCTGTATCGGGCCGGCAGTGATCGCGAGATCATCTTCCGTAACGAACTGGAGGATATCGCCCGCGCCCGAGGCGCCCGGCTGGTGTACTTGGTCGGCAGTAGACGGCGGCACGGCAAGACGCTCACCCCGCGCGGGTTGATGAATCTGGTGCCGGATCTGAAGGCGCACGACGTGTACCTGTGCGGGCCGGAGCCGATGCAGCAGGCGGTGATCGCTGCGCTGCGCGGGGCCGGGGTGCCCAACTCCCATATCCACCACGAGTCGTTCGAGTTCTAGAGAGGCCGTTCCATGCGACGCGCGATCGTCACCGGCGCCGCGACCGTTTCCGGGGTCGTGCTGTTGCTCGGTCTGAAGCCGCACAGCAACACGCCGCTTGCTGCCAAGGGTGTCAACAACAACTTCACGATCACTCAGTCGGGCGGTGCCTCCAGCGGTTCTCAGCCGAGTTCGGGGTCGAGTTCTTCGGGATCCACTGGCTCCTCTGGCTCGTCGGGTTCCTCGGGTTCCGCGTCGCAGCCCGGGTCGGCGCCGAGTTCGTCCGCGCCGAAGTCGGGAGCGTCGTCGAGCTCCGCGGCCCCGGCGAGTACGACCAAGACGGTCACCGGCGACGCCGCGAACACCCGCTACGGGCCGGTGCAGCTGGCCGTCACCTTCAGCGGCAAGAAGATCACCCAGATCCAGGTGCTCCAGTACCCCACCGAGACCGGCCGTGACCAGGAGATCAACAGCTACGCGATACCGCAGCTGAACCAGCAGGCGATGAGCGCGCAGAGCGCGAACATCGACGGCGTCTCGGGCGCGACCTACACCAGTGAGGGGTACCAGCAGTCGCTGCAGAGCGCGATCGACAAGGCGGGCGCGTGACCGACGGGAAGGTCAGATACGTCGAGCCGGCGATGGGCACGGTGTTCTCCATCGTGGCCGACGTCGGCGACGGCATCCCGGCCGCGGTGGACCGCCTGCACGCGATCGACGCGAAGTTCTCCACGTACCGCGAGGACAGCGCGATCAGCCGGATGGCCCGCGGCGAGGCGATCGAGCGCGACCCGGAGATCGCCGAGGTCCTGCGCCGCTGCGCGGAGGTCGAGGCCGACACCGCCGGGGCTTTCAGCGCGTACCCGGCGGGCCGCCTGGACCCCAGCGGCTGGGTGAAGGGCTGGGCCATCGAGGAGGTGGACCGCCTGCTGACGGCCGCCGGCTCCCGCAACCACCTGATCGTCGGCGGCGGCGACGTCCAGGCCCGCGGCGAGGCCGACCTCGGCCGCCCCTGGACCGTCGGCATCGCCGACCCCCGGCACCCCGAGCGCTACGCGGCGCTGGTGTCGGGCCGCGACTTCGCGGTCGCGACCTCCGGCACCACCGAGCGCGGCGCGCACATCATCGACCCGGCGACGGCGCGGCCCGCGACCGGCTTCCTGGCCGTGACGCTGATCGGGGCGCGGATCGCGCGCGCGGACGCCTACGCGACGGCGGTGTTCGCGATGGGGCCGGAGCGCGGGCTGGAGTGGGTCGAGGAGCGGGACGGGTTCGAGGCTTACGCGGTGCTGCCGGACGGGACGACGGTGGAGACGGCGGGGTTCGCGCGGTATTTGGCGGGGTGACGATTACCTCAGCCGGCTCGCAGATCTTCGGCGGTGAGCAGGGACAGCAGCTGGATCCCCTGCGCCGCCAGCGCTTCGCCGCCGCCCTGCTGCCGGTCGATGACGCACAGCGCCTCGCGCACGTCGGCGCCGAGCGTGCGCAGCTCCTCGGTGGACAGGGCGATCTGGCCGCCGGTGGTGACCACGTCCTCGACGATCAGGACGCGGCGGCCCGCGATGTCCGCGCCCTCGGCGAGGCGGCGCGTGCCGTAGGCCTTGGCCGTCTTGCGGACGAAGGCGCAGGGCAGGCCGGTGTGCCGACCGAGCGCGGTGACCACCGGGATGCCGCCCATTTCCAGGCCGGCGAGGACCCGCGTGCCCTCCGGGACGAGCGGGGCCATGCGTTCGGCGATCTCGTCGAGCAGCACGGGGTCGGCCTCGAAGCGGTACTTGTCGAAGTACTCCGTGGCGGTGCGTCCGGAGCGGAGGGTGAACTCGCCGGTCAGGTGCGCGGCGGCGTGGATGCGGGCGGCCAGGTCTGAGTGCGTCACAGGCAGCCACTATCGCAGCCTCGTCTGACGAGCGCCGCGCCGAAGCACTCGGCCACGTCAGCCGACCAGCGGCCGGCCTCGCCGAAATACTCGCGGCGGCCTCAACCCACCAGCGCCGCGCCGAAGTGCTCGGCGACCTCGTCGGCGATCGCGAAAGCGTCCCTGGTCCCGTCCACCTCGATCACCGGCATGCCGCACTCCTTCGCCCGCCGCACCGCGTCCTCGGCGACCAGCCGGTTGCGCGCGACGCGGTTGGCCTGCGCGCGTACCGGATCGCTCGTGCGGATACCCATCGCGGCGGCGCGCGGCAGGGTGCTGAGTTGGTGCTGCCGGAAGTCTTCCGTCGGGACCATCACCACCATCCGCGTCGGCGCGTCCAGCAGCGGCAGCACCAGCTCCGGCCGCAGTCCCCAGCCCTCGGCGATGATCGGCCGCGCCGAATACAGGCCGCGCAGGTCGTCCAGGGCCCACTCGAAGCGCGCCGGGAACCCGGCCAGCGTCTGCTCGGCCATGCGCTCCGGTGTCGTGTCGACCCAGACCGCGTCAGGGGACGGATCCTCGGTCGCCTGCCCGAGCGCGACGCGCCGGGCGATCCTTCGATCGTGGTGGCCTCGGGCGTCGTGGTAGTCGTAGTGGTACGCGGTCAGGCCGTGCCGGTGCGCCAGGATGCGCGCGACCGTCGACTTCCCGGCCCACTGGCCGCCGCCGATCCAGAGCGTTCGGCGCAGCGTTTCGAAGGGATCCCAGGTCTGCTCGGGCATCGCGGTCCTCCCCGTCGTACCGTGGCGATGTCGCAGGAAGCGACTGTAGCCGAGGTCCGCGCGCTGCGGACCTCGGCCGCCGGCCTTGGTCTGTATCTGTGAAGGTTTTTCAGATCAGGCGCGCTTCGCTGGCGAGCATTTCCAGCAGCGCATCCGGGTCGGCGAAGCGCTCGGGCAGGCCGCGCGCCAGGAACCACTTGACGACGTTGTGCACGTCCCGGGTCATGAACTCGCGCCCCTTCGGGTTCACCACCACATCCACCACCTGCGGCAGATCGATGAGGACCAGCCGGCAGTGGTGTACCAGGAGGTTGTACGGCGACAGGTCGCCGTGCGTCTGCCCGCGCTCGGCCAGCGCCAGCAGCGCGGCGACCAGCTGCTCCCAAAGATCCAGCAGCTCGTCCGGATCCGGGCGCATCTGCGCCAGCCGGGGCGCGGCCGTGCCGTCGGCGTCGCCGATGAACTCCATCAGCAGCTCGGTGCCGTACAGCTGCACCGGATACGGGACCGGCACGCCGGCCTGCCACAGTTCGGACAGCGCGCCGAACTCCGCGATCGCCCACTGCTGGGCGATCAGGTTCATGCCGAAGGAGGTGCGGCCCTCGATGGCGCGCATGTCGCGGGTGCGGCGCAGGCGGCGGCCTTCGAGGTAGCCGGCGTCGCGCTGGAAGTTGCGGTGTTCGTTGGAACGGTAGCGCTTGGCGGCCATGGTGACCTCGGCGCCGGTGTCGGGGAAGACGCGGCGCAGGAGGAAGACGTCCGCTTCCTTGCCGGTCTTCAGGACGCCGAGTTCGTGGTCGCAGGCGCCCTGCTCGGTGATGACCCATTCGGGCCGGGGTTCGGGGCCGTGGCCGGCGTCGGCCCAGTTGGACCAGCGGTCGCCCTCCGGCGGCGCCATGTCCTGGTTCTCGCGCTCGATGGCGAGGCGGGCCCGCTCTTCGAGGGTGAGGCGGCCTTTGCGGTTCGGGTTGGCGACGGAGTCGTCGGTACGGCGGCGCATGCGCTGCGGACGCGCGGAGGTGTCACCGAAGTCGGCGTAGTCGTCCTCGAAGTCGTCTTCGGAGTTGTCCGCGAGGTTGTCCGCGAAATCGTCTTCGAAATCGTCTTCGAAATCGTCGAGGTCGTCGGAGCTGTCGGAGCTGTCGAAGCCGTCGTTCAGGTACTGCGAGTGCTTGGGCACTGTGGTGTTCTCCATGTGGAAAGGAGGGAAATGATTCGGGATTCCGCGCGTGCGGCAATGACGGCAAACGTCACTGTCCCCACCTCCTTCCAGGAGAACGTGATCGGCGACCGGTGCGATCGGCGATGCGCACGACCTTGGCACGCCCGCCGACGGCGCGCAACCGATTATTCGCGCGCCGGTACGATCGGTGCGTGAGCGCAGGTGAGGAGGCCGGGGACGCGCCGGACGCCGTCCGCTGGGTCCGCGCCGCCCAACGCGGCGACGCGCTGGCGATGAGCCGCCTCCTGGACGAGCTGACGCCCTACGTCGGCCGCCTGTGCGCCCCGATCGCGCTCGCCGACGGACCGGACGCGGCGCAGGAGGCGCTGATCGCGGTCTTCCAGAACCTGCGGTCGCTGCGCGAGCCGGCGGCGCTGTACGGCTGGGTACGACGTATCGCGGTCCGCGAGGCGATCCGGGTCGCGCAGCGCGGCGCGCGCCAGCAACCGGCGGAGCTCGCCGAGCTTCCCGCACCGGGGAGCCCCGAGTTGGCGGTGGACGTGCGCGACGTGCTGGACCGGCTGTCGCCGGAGCACAGAGCGATCCTGATGTTGCGCGAGGTGGAGGGTTTGGACGAGCGGGCGGCGGCGGAGGTGCTCGACGTGTCGGCGGGGACGGCGAAGTCGCGCTTGAGCCGGGCCAAGGCGGCGTTTCGGAAGCAGTGGACGGCATGAGCGGCATGAACAACATGAGCAGCACAGGCAGCACAGGCAACTGGCCGGTCGCAGACCTCGACGCCGTCCGCCGCATGCGCGTCCTGGCCTCGGCGCTCCCCTCGGCCGCCTACGCCGAGCTCCGCGTCGAGGCGCCGTTCGAGCGCGTCTGGGGCTACCTCGCAGACCTGGACCGCAGCGTTCCCGACCTGATCGGCTTCATCCGCCGCTTCGAACTCCGCACCGACGGCTCGGCGCTCGCCACCGGCCTGCTCGGCAACCGCGGCCGGTTCGCCGTGGAGCTGCGCGAGGGGTGGTGCGTGATGCAGGACCGGTTCGTGGTCGGCGGGTTCGCGGCGGTCGCGGACGGCACCGGCACCCTCGTCGCCGGCTGCGGCGCCGTCCGGACCGCCGGGGTCCGCAAGGTCGCCCCGCTGCTGTTCGGCGAGCACGCGGTGCTGCGCACCCTCGGCAAGGTGCGCAGCCACGTCGAGAGCCCGAGCGCTCAGTAGACCCTGTTGTCCAGCGGTAGCGGCATCGCTTCGCAGACCACTGACGTCGGCACGCCGCCGTTCACCAAGTAGTCGTTCACATGCGCGTCCACACACGCGTTGCCCGTGTCGTACGCGATGTGGTTGCCGCCGTCCTGCACGAACACCATGGCCTGATCCGACTCCCGCGCGTCCTCGATCGCGCCCTCGACCGGCGTCGCCGGGTCGAACTCGTCCTGCACCATCAGCATCCGCGGAAGGTTGTCCGCGCCCGGCAGCACCGGATGCTGCGAGGTGTACGGGTAGAACGCGCACGGTTCCTCGGTCGACTCCGCACCGGCCAGCGGATACGCGGCGCCGAGCCGATCGCCCTCGGACACCCAGTACCCGGGATCGTGCGACCACGGCGTGTCCGCGCAGGTCACGGCCCAGTACGCCCCGCTGTTCGCCTTCCCGGTCGGCACCCGCACCGCCGGCAGCAATTTCGTGGCCTGAGTCGGGTCGGCTCGCAGAGCCTTGAGAACGCCGGCCCACTGCGGCCAGCCGTCCGCGTTGTACAGCGCCTGTGCCTGCATCACGTCCAGCGAGCTGCCACGGCCCTGCGCCGCCACCGCGGCACGCAGCGCGTCGAACGACGCCTGCGCCTCGTCCGCGGTCGTGCCGAAGCCGTAGAGGTCGTCGTGCCGCGCGAGCCACGGCAGGAACTGCACCTCGAACCGCCGGTTGAAGCCGCGGGCCCAGGAGTCGACGTAGTCGTCCTTGATCGTCGCGCGCCAGTCCATGTTCGAGTCCAGGACGAAGCGGTCGGTGCGGGCGCGGAACGTCGCGGCGTACCAGGCCCCGAGCCACGTCCCGTAGGAGAACCCGAGGTAGTTGACCTTCGGCTCGCCGAGCAGCGCGCGGATCAGGTCCATATCGCGGATCGTCTGGTCCGTGGTGATGTACGGGGCCAGCGGCGCCGCGCCGCAGCTCTGCCCGACCAGGCGCGCGTTCGCCAGCTGCTGCGCGGTGTTCGCGGCGGAGCGGTCCCGCTCGTCGGCGATCGGCGTGTACTGGGACCAGTCGATGTTGCAGTTCAGCTCCGTCGACGGCGCGACGCCGCGCGGCGCGAAGCCGATGATGTCGTACGCGCTCAGCAGAGACGGCTCGGACTTGGCGGTCTTCGTCGCCAGAGTCGAGCCGTCGCTGCCGGGGCCGCCCGGGTCGACCATCAGGATGCCGCGCCGTGCCGAGCCGCCGGTGCCGGAGACCTTCGTGACGCGGACGCTGATCGTGCCCTTCGACAGGTCGTACCAGTCCATCGGGACGGTGACGTCGGCGCAGTACGTGACCGGGTACTGCCGCCAGTCGGGGCCGCCGGGCGGCGGGTTCTGGTACCAGTCGCACACCTGCCAGTCCAGATGCTGCGCCCCGAGCGCGCCATACGGGTTGACCTGGTTCGTCGGTACGACCGAAGCGGTGGACCCGACCACTGGGAACAGGGCCAGACACGCTATGCCGACGATCGCGGGTCGCAGAGCTTTGCTATGGATCATGGACTCACGATAGGAGCCGTGGACCACGCGGCGGATCACCCGACCGAGGGAACCCCGGTGCCGACCCCTCGCTCGCTAGGGGGAGACCGGCTCGCCACCCAGAAACCGGAGTAGCTCCGCCGCCACCGCCGAAGGCTGCTCCTCGGGCAGCAGATGCCCGCCGGGCAGCACGACGACCCGCAGCTCGTCCGCATGCCGCTCCCCGCCTCCGAGCACCGCCGGCGGGATCACCACATCGCGCTCCCCGCCGATGATGAGCGCCGGCACCGTCAGCCGCGCCTTCCGGTACCGCCCGAGCGGGTGCCCGAAGATCTCCTGCCAGACATAGGCCGCGTTCACCTGCTCCACGGCCCGCGCCCGCGCAGGATCGCGCAGCAGATCCGTGTAGACCCGGATGTCCTCGCGCTCCCACAGCGTCTTGTCCGCGGTCCAGTGCCGCAGCAGGAACCCGGCGAAGCCGGTCCGGCGCAACACGAGCCGCCCGATCGGCGGGTGCTCGATGAACGCCGTGTGCCACATCCGCCACAGGTTCGGCAGCACGCGCCGGGCCGGCGGCCACAGGTGCGTCATGTTCACCGATACCAGGGCGTTGACTCGCTCCGGATGCCGCAGCGCCGCAACGAATCCGACCCAGCCGCCCCAGTCGTGCCCGACGATCGCCGCCCGGCCGATCCCGAGCTCGTCGAGCACCGCGATCACGTCCTCGGCCAGGTTCGGGGTGCCGTAGCCGTGCTTCGGCGCCTCCGACCAGCCGGATCCGCGCAGGTCCAGGGCCAGGACGCGGTGCGTGGCGGCGAGCTGCGGCAGCATGTGCCGCCACACGTACCAGTGCTGCGGGAAGCCGTGCAGCAGCACCAAAGGCGGGCCGTCTGCGGGCCCTGATTCGGCGACGTGGAATCGCACGCCGCGTGCGGTCACATATCGGTGGCCGACTCGATGAGTGGCCTCGCCGATCGCGGGCAACGGGAAAACGGACACGGGTGGCTCCTGGCGGTTCGACTGCGGTGGATGCTGTCGAGCTGTAGAGGAGCCACCCGGTCTATTCGTTCCCTCCGAGCGCGCCGAATGACTCTGTGACATGTGTCACTCGGCGCACCGCGAGGCTGTTACTTGGCGAGCCCGAAAGCGTTCACCAACTGCCCGTCGGCCGTGTCGCCGTCCAGCGACCACGTCATGTCGCCGCGCAGTCCCAGGGCCTTGATGAACCAGACCTTCTCCTGGATGCTCTGCGCGTCGTCGAACGTCCAGAAGGTCTTGCTCGCCGGGTCGTACTTGTACGCGGCGCCGGAGAACGGGTCGTGGTGCACCGTCCCGGGCTGCGCCGCGATCTGGTTGTACTCGACGTCCGCCGCCACGCCGGTGGCCGGCTGGAACTCGCCGTCGCCGTTCGGCCCCGGCGCGACGCCGGTCCAGCCGTGCGCGTAGAAGGGGATCGAGATGGCGATCTTGTGCGGGCTGGCGCCCTGCTTGAGGTAGTTGGCCACGACCTCCAGCGTCGAGATCTCGCCGTTGTTCGGGTACGGGTCGCTCGGAGTCGGCCGCGGAGCCGGGTCGAACGGCGACGGGAACAGGTTGGACTGGGACTCCGTCGGACCGGTGGTCTCCCAGGGCCCGTTGAAGTCGAACGTCATCACGTTCATCCAGTCCACGATCCGCGACACCGGGCCGACCTCGATGTGCGAGACCTTCTCCGGGCCGGACGGGGTGTCGGCGGTGAGCAGGTAGTGCTTGCCGTCAGCTGAACCCTGAGCGTTCAGCTGGTTGCGGAACTCCTGCAGCAGCAACGTGAAGTTGTGCGTGTCCTGCGGACCGTGTGGGTTGTTGTTGCCGACCTCGTCCGGGTATTCCCAGTCGATCGCGATGCCGTCGAAGATCCCGGCGGCCGTGCCCGGCGCGGCGCCCGGCAGGTTGCCCTTGATGTACATGTCGATGCAGGACTGCGCGAACTTCGCCCGCGAAGCCGGGGTCGCCGCGGCGGCGGAGAAGTTGGTGGACTCCGACCAGCCGCCGACCGACATCACGATCTTCAGCTTCGGGTAGGCCTTCTTCAGCTCGCGCAGTTGGTTGAAGTTCCCTGCGATGCTCTGCGCGCCGGTGTCGGCGGTGCCGTCCACGGAGTGCGCGGCGTCCACCGGCTTCTGCCAGTCCGCCCACGAGTCGGCGCTGGCGCAGGTGCCGTCCGGGGCGATGTTGGAGAACGCGTAGTCGATCTCAGTGAGCTTGTTCACCGCGCCGGAGGAGATCAGGTTCTTCTCGTAGAACCCTGAGTAGATCCCCCACTGGGTGAAGTATCCGACCGAGACTTTCCCGTTGTTGTCAAAGGACTGTGCGGATCGCGCGGCGCTGCCGGGGGTGGCCAGTGCCGGGGAGGCGGCGGCGATCGGCATGATCGCCAGACTCAGGACGGCGGCCGCGGCAAGAGCGGTGCGGCGGGGCCGGTGGTGCTGGGAGGGGCGGCTCATAAGGCTCCTCGAAGTGAGACGAAGATGTCTAGACCAGCGGTGGCAGCGCCATGCTCCTCGCCGCCGACCCCGTGGTCAAGTCCTCGTAAGGCCTTCTTTGCCTTTCGCTGACCTGCACCGGGATGACCATGGTCTATTCCAGTAGGTCTAGACCTTGGTCTAGACCTCACCCTTGACAGTCCCCGAGGACGGCGGTACTTCTTCCCTACAACCCGATCCGTTTATTGCGGCGCCGCTCTCCGGATCAGCTCCATGCGCAGTTTCTTTCCGAACGGTTTCCCTCCCGCCACAGGAGCGTGCGTAACGAATGAGAGCGTCACGAAGCTCAATCACCAACAAACGAAGCTCAATCACCAACAAACGAGGCTCTATCACAAACAAACACAGATCGGCCCTGACCGCGGTGCTCGCCTCCGCGGTCATCGTCGCGGGTGCGTCCGCCGCCATCGGCGCCGGTCCCTCCTCCCACGCCGCGACGCAGAACAACAACACCACGGGGGCCGCGTCGACGTCCGGCGGCCTGAAGGTGGCCTACTACGACCAGTGGTCCATCTACCAGAACGCCTACTACCTGAAGAACGTGGACCAGTCCGGGGCCGCGAGCAGCCTCAACTACCTGATCTACGACTTCGAGAACATCGACCCGACCAACCTGACCTGTTTCGAGGCCACCAAGGCCACGGACCCGGACCCGGCCGGCGAGAGCGACCCGAACGCCGGTGACGGCGCCGAGGACCAGTTCGCCGACTACCAGAAGTCCTTCGACTCCTCGATCAGCGTCGACGGGACCTCGGACGTCTACAACCAGCCCATCGCCGGCAACTTCCATCAGCTTCAGGAGCTGAAGAAGAAGAACCCGAACCTCAAGGTTCTGCTGTCGATCGGCGGCTGGACGTACTCCAAGTACTTCTCAGACGTGGCCGCCACTCAGGCCTCGCGGCAGAAGTTCGTGTCGAGCTGCATCAACATGTTCATCAAGGGCAACATCCCGGCGTCCGGCGGCTACGGCGGCGCGGGCACCGCGGCGAACATCTTCGACGGCTTCGACATCGACTGGGAGTACCCGGCGTCCACGGCCGGGCACCTCGGGAACCACGAGTCCGCCGCCGACAAGGCCAACTACACGGCGCTGCTGCAGGAATTCCGGACCGAGCTGAACGCTCAGGGGTCAGCTGACGGAAAGTCCTACGCACTGTCCGCGGCCCTGCCCTCCGGCCAGGAGAAGATCGCGGCCGGCGTCGAGACGCAGAACATCGGGCAGTACCTGACGTTCGGCGACGCGATGACGTACGACATGCACGGCGCCTGGGACGCCACGGGACCGACGAACCACCAGGCCCCGATCTACAGCGACCCGAACGACCCGATGAGCAACGTTCCGCCGGGCAACGCCAAGTACAACCTCGACGAGGCGATCAAGGCGTACACCGTCGGCGACTCCTCGTACGGGATCCCAGGCGGCTTCCCGGCCGGCAAGCTGAACGTCGGCATCCCGTTCTACTACCGGGGCTGGACGGGGGTGAGTGCCGGATCGGCCCACGGTCTGTTCCAGCCGGCGACCGGCGCCGCGGCGGGAGCCGCGGACTCCGGGAACGTGCCGGGCATCCAGATGTACAAGGAACTCACCGGGATCGTGAACAACCCCGCTGACACCTACTGGGACCCGGTGGCCGAGGCGGCGTACTTCTACGACGGCACCAACTTCTGGTCCGGCGAGGACGCGCAGTCGATCCAGGCCAAGGCCGACTACCTGCACTGCAACGGCCTCGGCGGGGCGATGATGTTCTCGCTGTACGACCTGGACTCGGCGAACACGCTGTTCAAGGCCGCGGTGAACGACGTCAACGGCTCGGCGGGCTCCTGCCCGACCGGACCGCCGAGCTCGTCCTCGTCGTCGCCGACCACGCCGCCGACCACCCCGACGACGCCGAGCACCACACCCAGCACCCCACCCAGCACCACGCCGAGCACCCCACCCAGCACGACGCCCACGACGCCGAGTTCTTCGTCCTCGTCGTCCTCCGGCGGCGGCAACGGGATCCAGAACGCGGGCTTCGAGAGCGGTTCGCTGTCCCCGTGGACGTGCACGAGCAACTCGGGAGTGGTGCAAAGTGGGACGGTGCACGGCGGATCGCACGCATTGCAGGCGACGCCGAGCAGCAGCGACGATGCGCAGTGTTCACAGACTGTCACGGTCAAGCCGAACACCACGTACACGCTGTCCGCATGGGTGAACGGGCCCTACACGTACATCGGAGTGACCGGGTCCGGCAGCGACAGCTCGACGTGGACGAGCGGGAGCAGCTGGGCTCAGCTGTCGACGAAGTTCACCACGGGAGCGTCGGTGACCTCGGTGACGGTGTGGGTCCACGGCTGGTACGGGCAGAGCGCGTACTACGCCGACGACTTCGCGCTGAGCTGAGCAGCGGTGAGCAGTGTCGAGCAGCGCTGAGCAGTGTTGAGCAATGGTGACTGCGTCGGCTAGGCGGTCCTAGCCGATCGCGCAGAGCCCGGAACCGTGTGCCACTGCGGTTCCGGGCTTCGCCGTGCCGTCGGGTCGCGGCGTGTCAGCCGCGCAGCGCCTTGAAAGCCTCGGGGTCGCTGTCGTCGAGGAACGTCACGCAGCGCTCGGCCTCCTCGGTCTCGCCGATGCGCTCGGCGGCCAGGCCGAGGGCGTTCAGGGCGCGCAGGAAGCCGCGGTTGGGCTCGTGCGACCACGGGACCGGGCCGTGTCCCTTCCAGCCGGCGCGGCGGAGCAGGTCCAGGCCGCGATGGTAGCCGGTGCGCGCGTAGGCGTAGGCGGTCACCGAGCCGGCGGTGGTGTCGTCGGCGGCCAGGGCGGCCTCCGCGAGCGCGGCCCAGGCGGCCGGCACCGCCGGGTTCGCGGCGGCCACCTCGGCCGGGGCGGTGCCGGCGGTCAGGGCGTCGCGCACCGGGGCGTCGTCGGGGAGCAGGGTCGGCGGCGGCGAGTTGAGGAGGTCCTTGTGCATGGCTAGAGGCTACCCGCGGCTGAGGTGGTTCGGCGGGGCGTGACGGGGGTCGAGGTGCGGTGAGTCGAGCTCGCAGCGAGTCAGGGTGCTTGGCAGTCGAAGCTCAGTAGCCGGTCCACCAGTCCGTCGACGTACTCCGGAGTGAGCGGACCCAGGCCGAACAAGACCCGGATGTACATCGGCGCCATCAGGTGATCCAGCACGCCGAGCGCGTCCGGTGCCGGCTCGCCGCGTTCGCGGGCGCGATCGAGCATGGAGTCCAGCTGCCGGGCGCGTTCGGCGAGGAGGTCGTCCCGCGCCTGCAGGCCCTCTTGGCCGCTGCTCTCCAGGGCGATGGCCAAGCGCAGCAACGCCAGGCCCTCGGGCCCGGTGATCTCGCGGGCCACGGCCGCCGCGTAGACGCGCAGGTCGCCGGCCAGGCTCCCGGTGTCCGGCATCGGTGAGCGCGTGTTGAGGCGGTTCAGCGCCACGTCGGCGAGGAGCTTCTCCAGGCTGCCCCACCGGCGGTAGATGCTGCTGTCCGCCACGCCCGCGCGGGCCGCGACGTCGGCGACGGAGAACGTGCCGTAGCCGCGTTCGCTGATCAGGCCGGTCACGGCCTGGTGCACCGCCGTGCCGACGCGGGCGGCCCGGCCGCCGGGGCGCCGGGCTGGTTGTGCCGGCGCTGCTGGCAGTGTCGGCTGTCGCTCGTCCATGCCCCCACCTTAACGCAGTAATGACTTGCGTTTGTGGTGCGCGCCTCCGTACAGTTCCCTTCACTAACGCAGTCAATGACTGCTTTAAGGAGGGGTTCCCATGACTGCTGTTCCTGTGACCGCACCGCCCGCGGCCGTGGGCAGTCGGCCGAACCGCGCCGTCCTGCTCGCGGTGACCTGCCTGGGCCAGTTCATGGTGCTGCTCGACAACACGATCGTCGGCGCGGCGCTGCCCGACATGCAGCGCCGGCTGCACACACAGCTGACCGGATTGCAGTGGATCGTCGACGCGTACGTGCTGCTGGTCGCTATGTTGCTGCTGTCCGGCGGCGTGTTCGCCGACCGGTTCGGCCGCAAGCGCGTGTATCTGGCGGGCGTGGCGGTGTTCACGGTCGCGTCGGCGTTGTGCAGCCTCGCGCCTTCGGTCGGCTGGCTGGTCTCCGGCCGGGTGCTCCAGGGCATTGGGGCTGCCGCGCTGAGCCCCGCCTCGCTGGCGCTGCTCGCCGCCGCCTATCCAGTGCCTCAGGAACGGGTCAAGGCGATCGGGCTCTGGGCCGGATTCAGCGGGATCGGCCTGGCGGCCGGGCCGGTGGCCGGCGGTGTGCTGATATCAGCCTTCGGCTGGCCGGCCATCTTCCTGGTCAATCTGCCGATCGGCGTGGTGCTTCTGCTGGTCGGGCTGCGCAGCCTGGAAGAGTCGCGCAATCCGAGCGCTCCCGCGATCGACGTGCCGGGGACGGTGCTGTCCATCGCGGGCGTGGGGACGATGACCTACGGGCTCATCGAGGGCGGCGCTCGCGGCTGGACGTCGCCGGTGATCCTGGGCAGCTTCGCCGCCGCCGTGGTCCTCCTCGCCGCTTTCCTCGCGGTCGAGGTGCGTCGTTCGGCGCCGATGCTGCCGTTGCGGTTGTTCCGGCAGCGGCTGTTCACCGTGTCCAACACCGCCATGGTCGTCGTGGGATTCGCGCTCATGGGGTCGTCGTTCTTCTTCTCCCAGTTCTTCGTGGACGTTCAGGGCGCTTCGATCCTGCGCGCCGGCCTGCAGACCCTGCCGCTGTCGGCGGCCATGGTCGTCGTCAGTCCGGTCGCGGGCCGGCTCGCCGTCCGATACGGCTTCCGGATCGTGGTCACCACCGGCTTGGCCCTGGCCGGCCTGGGACTGCTGGCGCTCGGTACGGTGCACGCGGCCACCGGCTACGGGAACGTGTGGTGGCGGCTGGCGGTGGTCGGCGTCGGCTTCGCTCTGACCATGTCTCCGCTGACGGGAGCGGCCATCCAGGCCGTCGGTCCGCGCGAAGGCGGCCTCGCCTCGGGCATCAGCAGCACCACCCGGCAGATCGGCGCGGTGCTCGGCGTGGCGGTGCTGGGAGCCGTCGTCCGCGCCCGGCAATCCGGCGGCGCGTCCTTCGAGGCCGGTCTCAACGGCGCCTTCGTCGTGGCCGGCGCCGTCACGTTGGCCACCGCCGTGCTCACCGGTTTGTGGCTGGCGCGGTCCGCGCCGGCGGAAGATCCGGCGGTGCCGAACCGTTCACGGTAGTTCGACTTCGACTCACAGGGAGCGACACATGTCTCGCACGTTTCTCATCACCGGCGTGAGCGGCGGCCTCGGCCGCGCCTTCGCCGCCGCCGCCCTTGAGGCCGGGCACACCGTGGTCGGCACCGTTCGCGATCCGGACCAGATCGCCGCCTTCGAGCGGCTCGCTCCGGGCCGCGTGCACGCCCGCGTGCTGGACGTCACCGACACCGACGCCGTCGCGCCGGCCGTCGCGGCGGTCGAGGACGAGGTCGGCCCGATCGACGTCCTGGTCAACAACGCCGGCTACGGGGTCGAGGGCACCTTCGAGGAGACCCCGCTCGACACCTTCCGGCACCAGTTCGACGTCAACGTCTTCGGCGTCATCGCGGTCACCCAGGCCGTCCTGCCCGGAATGCGGGCGCGCCGGGCCGGGCACATCGTGTTCGTGACCTCTATGGGAGGTCTGCGCGCGTTCCCCGGCCTGTCCGCGTATCACGGCTCGAAGTTCGCCGTGGAGGGCATCGCGGCCACACTCGCCCAGGAGGTCGAACCGCTGGGCATCCATGTCACGGCGATCGAGCCCGGCTCGTTCCGCACCGACTGGGCCGGCCGTTCCATGGACCGGGTGGAACACGCCATCGCCGACTACGACCCGGTCTTCGGCCCGGGTCGCGAACGTCGGATCGAGATGAGCGGCCACCAGCCCGGCGATCCCGCCCTGGCCGGCGCCGCCCTGCTCGCCGTCGTGGCCGCCGAGAAGCCGCCGACCCACCTCATTCTGGGCAGCGACGCCCTCCGGCTGGTCGCCGACGCCCGCTCCGCCTTCGACGCCGAGACGGCTGCTTGGAGCGAGCTGTCGAAGTCCACTGATTTCCCCGACGGGGAACAGGCCGCGTCAGCGCGATAGGGCGGGAGCGAACGGGGTAACGGGGGCGCTGGGTCGCGGCCGGCTGATGTTCGACAGGCATCAGCCGACCGCGCCGATTGTTGTTCCGCTACGGGAGTTTGTGGTGTTCGCTGTGCAGCGGCCACGGGGGCAGCGACGGCAATGACGGCAACGGCAGCGACGTCGGCAGGGGCGGCAGTGTCGGCAGCGGGGGCAGCGTCGGCGGCCACTGCGGCGGCCAGGGCAGCCACGGCAGGTCGACGCAGAACGGATCCCACCGTCCCGCGAGGATCAACCCGATGTTCTCCGGCGTCGGATCCTTCAGCGCCTGCAGCGCCAGCTCGCAGATCGTCGGCTCCTCGGGCGACGAGGTCGGCGAAGGCATGGGCGTCGGAGTCGGGGTCGGCGGCGGGGGAGTCGTGGGCGTCGGCACCGACTGCGTCGGGGTCGGGGTGGGCGTCGGTTTGGGCGGCGTGGGCGTCGGCGTCGGCCGGGGCGCGGGCGGCTTGGCGATCGTCGTGTGCCGCACCGGCGGCGGCACCACCGGCGGGGCGCTCGTCGGCTTCGAAGCCGGGGGCTTCGGCGACGGCGTGGCGCCGGCCACCGGCGTCGGCGCGGGCAGGGCGACGACTGGCGGGCTGGACGACGGCTCGCCCAGCGGCGGGGCTCCCTTCCCGCCTCCCGACATGCCCCACGCCAGGATCGCGCACGCCACCACCACGACCGCCGTCATCGTCATGACCTGCGTCCGGCTCTTGCGCAGCTGCATCAGCCAGCGCGCCAGCAGCGCGCCGGACTTCGCCGTGCCGTCGGCCGCGGCGCCCGCGGCGGTTCCAGCCGCGGTACCTCCGCCGGCCACCGTCGCGGTCGTGCCCACCGACGTCGCCACCAGGCCGGTGGCCGCTGCCGCACCGAGGGCCAGCCCGCCGACGATCTTCGCCGCCGCCGCGGACCCGAACACCAGGGGCGACAGCACCTCCGGCAGCGCCTCGTTGAACTTCAGCAACTCCAGATACAGCCCTGTGCAATCAGCACACGTATCCAGGTGCCGCTCGACCTTCGTGTGCTCCCGCGTCCCCAGCTTGCCCCGGACGAAGGGCGCCAGCCGTTGCGCGAAGGGACGGCACGCGTCGTTGACCGTCTCGGCTAAGTGCTCCTGTAAGAACGCCTGCCGTAAGCCCTCGCGGGCCCGGTACGCCAGCGCCGACACCGCCGACGGCGACAGGTCCAGCAGCGGCGCCACCTCGGCCGGCGTCTCGCCCTCGACCTCCAGGTGCCACAACACGATCTGCCAGCGCTCCGGCAGCGAATGGAAGGCGCGCGAGGTGATCTGCCGGTCGAAGGCCTCGTCCAGCGGGTCCCGGTCCGCGCCGGTCACCGGCGCCGCCGTCACCTCCAGCTCGGCGATGTTCTCCACCAGCCGCACGCGCTTTTCCGACTCGGCCCAGTCGAAGGCGGTGCGGCGCAACGTCGTGTACAGATACGCGCGGAACGCCTCGTCCGGGCCGTTCCCCCGGTCGATCGCGGCCAGCACCCGGGTGAACGCCTCGGCCGCGAGGTCGTCCGCGGCCGCCTCGTCCCGTGCCAGATGGCGCGCCACGCGCAGCGCCGCGCGTCGGTGCCGCTCGTAGAGCGGTCCGTACGCGCGCCGGTCGCCGGCCCGCACCATGGCGATCAGCTCGGCGTCGGTGGGTGGGTGCTGCTGCTCCCCGGGGACGGGCACGGGCGGCCTCCTAGCGTCGGCGTCGTTC
Source organism: Catenulispora sp. GAS73 (assembly GCF_041262085.1). Taxonomy (NCBI): domain Bacteria; kingdom Bacillati; phylum Actinomycetota; class Actinomycetes; order Catenulisporales; family Catenulisporaceae; genus Catenulispora; species Catenulispora sp. GAS73. The sequence goes on along the minus strand of NZ_JBGCCM010000044.1, from coordinate 25,422 downwards.
ACGTACTTCCACGTGAACGGGCGCGCGACACCGAGCCGGTGACGCCCGGTGCGCGACCGGGGACAGCTTGGACCTTCCCGCGGTCGCTTGTGCGCTTATCCGAGTGCGATGTACCCGACCGGATGAACGCAGGATGTTGACTTTCTCGGCAAGCCCGCCGTCACAGCACGCGCGCGCCGGTCGGCTCCGAGAGCACCGCCAGCAGCGCGTCGGCCGGCGTCCACAGGACGGCGGCGGTGCCCGGCGGCACCAGCCAGTGCAGCCACCCGCGCCACGGCAACAGCGGCGGCAGGGTGGCCGTCGAGCCCCGGCCCCCGACGCGGACGCCGAGGGCCCCGCCTAATCGGCCGGCCCAGTCGCGCAGGGCCGCGGTCTCGGCGTGGCTGGTGCCGTCCTCAAAACGTAAGTCGGGTGTGGGCGCCACCAGGAACCCCACCCGCATCACGGATCTGCGCGAGTCGGCGACGACGGGACCGAGCCGCACTCTGCGGGCCCGCAGCGCTGTCAACGCTTCGTGCCCGACGGCCGCCGGCATGCTCACCAGGTCGAAGGCCTGTCCCACCGCGATCGTCAGCGGTTGGGCGGGGTCGGTGTAAAGCCCCCGCAACTCGGCCCGGCCGTTCTCGGTCACCATCGTCGCCTCCCTCACGCGGGGCCCCAGTGCTAAGGCCCCTCGCCAGAAGAGACGGGGTTTGGGAGATTTCATAACGCGGGTTCGGCAAAGAATCTTGGGCCGGTTCCGCCGGGGCGGCGATCCACCCGGATGCGCGGGTAGGACGGGTAAGGGTTGCGTTCGCACGCCTGCGCCGGATGATCGGCGGTGATGCCTGTGTGGTGCGTCGGCGGGACCGGCACACCACACGGTGTCGCTGAAACGTTCGAAGGGAAGCTGTGATGGACGAGAAGGCCCTGGTCGAGCTGGTCGGACGCCTCACCCTCGATCAGAAGGCCGCGGTGCTGACCGGCGAGGATTTCTGGTCGCTGCGGGCCGTCCCGGAGATCGGGCTGCGCCGGGTCCTGCTGTCGGACGGCCCGGCCGGCGTGCGCGGGACCACCTGGGACGAGCGCGATCCGTCGCTGCTGTTCCCGAACCCGACGGCGCTCGCCGCGACGTGGGATCCCGGGCAGGTGCGCCGTGCCGGAGCCCTGATGGGAGCCCAGGCTCGGGACAAGGGCGTCGCGTGGCACCTGGCGCCGAACGTCAATCTGCATCGCAGTCCCTTGGGCGGCAGGCATTTCGAGTGCTATTCCGAGGATCCGGTGCTGACCGCGACGATCGCGGCGGCCTTCGTCGACGGGGTGCAGAGCGCGCGCGTGGCCTCGACCGTCAAGCACTTCATCGGCAACGAGTCCGAGACCGAGCGCATGACCTACGACGCCGAGATCGACGAGACGACGCTCCGGGAGGTGTACCTGCCGCCGTTCGAGGCCGCGGTGCGGGCCGGCGCGTGGTCGGTGATGGCCGCGTACAACTCCGTGGACGGCGTCAGCATGACCGACAACGGCGCGCTGATCAACGGCGTGCTGAAGGACGGCTACGGCTTCGACGGCGTCGTGGTGTCCGACTGGTTCGCCACGCGGTCCACGGCCGCCTCGGCGAACGCCGGGCTGGACGTGGTGATGCCGGGGCCGCAGGGACCCTGGGGCGAGGCGCTGGTGGAGGCGGTGCGCAAGGGCGAGGTCGACGAATCAGTGATCGATGACAAGGTGCTGCGAATCCTGCGGTTGGCCGATCGCACCGGTTTTCTCGACGGTTCCGAGCCGCTGCCCCCGGTGACGACTCCCGACGACGCCGCCGCGCAGCTCCGCGACATCGCGGCGCGCGCCATGGTCGTGTTGCGCAACGAGGAGGTCGACGGGGCGCCGCTGTTGCCGCTGGATCCCTGGTCGGTGCAGCGGGTGGCGGTCATCGGGCCGAACGCCGAGCACCTGACGGCGCAGGGCGGCGGCTCGGCTCACGTGAACCCGGCCCATATTGTCAGTCCTCTGACAGCCTTGACCGAGGCTCTGGGCTCGATGGTGCGGGTCGAGTACGCGCAAGGCGTGGTCACGCAACGACTTCTGCCGCCGCTGTCGTCGGGGACCACGAGCGATCCCGACACCGGGCACGCCGGGCTGCGGGTGGACTTCATCGATCCGGCGGGCGACGTGCTCGGCAGCGAGGTGCGGCAGGCGTCGCGGTTCGTGTTCATGGGCGGGCTGCCGGCCGGGACCGCCGGGATCCGGGTGCGGGCCGACGTCGCCGTCGGTCCGGACGAGGCGGGCAACCATCAGTTCTCGGTCTCCGGGGTCGGCGCCTTCCGGCTCGTGATCGGCGACAACGCGCCGATGAAGATCACGCTGTCCCCGAGCGTCGGCGGCGATATGGCCGAGGGGCTGGTCCGGCCGCCCGAGCACCGGGTCGATGTGGAGATCGACCCCGGGACCGTGCGGATCGAGGTGGTCGCGCAGATCGACCCGGACCTGCCGATCGCGATGTTCGGGCTCAACCACGCGGCGCCGGGGCCGAGCGAGGACGAGCTCTTCGCCGCGGCGGTGGCGGCGGCTCGGGCCGCGGACGTGGCGATCGTGGTGGTCGGGACGACGGACGAGGTGGAGAGCGAGGGGTTCGACCGGACGGATCTGTCGCTGCCGGGGCGGCAGGACGAGCTGGTCGCGGCGGTCGCCGCCGTCAATCCGCGGACCGTTGTGGTGGTGAACGCCGGGGCGCCGGTGGAGCTGCCGTGGCGGGCATCGGTTCCGGCGGTGCTGTGGGCGTGGTTCCCCGGGCAGGAGGGCGGCTCCGCGATCGCCGACGCGGTGACCGGCGCGGTCGAGCCCGGCGGGCGGCTGCCCACGACGTTCCCGGCGAGCGCGGACGAGGTGCCGGTGCTGTCGACGCGGCCGGTGGACGGGAAGATCGTGTACGCCGAGGGCACGATGTTCGGGTACCGCGGGTACGAGAAGGCCGGCGTCGTTCCGGCGTATCCGTTCGGGCACGGCCTCGGGTACACGACGTGGGAGTACGAGGACATCACGGCCGCGGTGACGGCGGCCGGGGACGTCGAGCTCGCGGTGCGGGTGCGGAACACCGGGGCGCGGATCGGACGCGAGGTGGTGCAGATCTACCTGGCCGACTGCGGGGACCGGCCCGAGCCGCGGCGGCTGGTCGGGTTCGGTTCGACGCTGGCCGCGCCGAACGAGATCGCGACCGTGCCGATCACGATTCCGGCGCGGGTGCTCGCGCGCTGGGACGCCTCGCGCGGCGCGTGGTGCTCACGCGGGGGCGTGCGAGAGCTGATCGCGGCGCGGTCGGCGTGGGACGCGCGGCTTCGGACGCGGGTGGAGTTGGCGGCTTCGTAGGCGCGCTATTTTTTGCGCACGGCGCGCGCCAGGGTGGCCGCCAGCGCGAGGGTGACGATCACCGGGAGGAGCCACCAGGACGCGGTGGTGTGCGTGCTGAGCGCGGCGGTGCCGGCGAGGGCGGCGATGACGAGCACGGCGACGAGCGGGTCGTCGCCGATGACGAAGTCGTACCAGAACAGCCCGAAGGCCTTCAGCTTGCCCACGCCGCGCGCCTCCTCTTCAGGACCCAGACGGCGCCGACCGCGACGAGCAGGATGTAGGCGAGGACGAGGGGGAGCGCGGCGTCGTTGCCGGGCCAGTGCGCACCGGCGCCCTCGGCACCCCAGAAGAGGCCGAAGCCGGTGAGCATCACCCCGACCGCGAACTTCATGGTGTTCTCGGGCACCCGCGCCAGCGGCGCCTTGACCGCCACCCCGGCCACGCAGACCGCGAGCACCGCGGCCACCGCCGCGACCGCGGCGAGCGGGATGTCGCGCTGGTTAGCACCGAAGGTGAGGGCGATGAAGGCCACCTCCAGGCCCTCCAGCACGACGCCCTTGAAGCTGAGGGTGAAGGCGTACCAGTCCTCGACGAGGGACTTCTTCGAGGCAGCGGCCTCCCGCGCGGCCTTGACCTCGCGCTGATACGCGGCGGCCTCATCCCGCAGGTCCTTGTACCCGGACGCGCGCAGGATCGCCTTGCGCAGCCACTGCAACCCGAAGGTGAGCAGCAGCCCCCCGACCACCAACCGTAGCGCCTTGAGCGGCAGCACGGTGAGCGCGGGCCCGAGCGCGGCGACGACGACCGCGAGCAGCAGCAGCCCGGCGGCGACGCCCTGGAGCGCGGACCGCCAGCCCCGGGTCAGACCGACCGCGAGCACGATGGTGAGCGCTTCCACGGCTTCGACGGCGCAGGCCAGGAAGACGGACAGGAGGAGGAAGGCGGTGCCCACGTGCCTAATGTAACGCGCGTGGGTGGCGCGGCCGTGAACGACAGGCGCGCAATCGTGATGCAAGTTCTGCGCAACCAGTGATCACTAGCGTTGCGTGCCTTCGGTATCCACCACCGTTCACCACGAGGAACCCATGCGTAAGAGCTTCAAGGCCACCTTCGTCGCCGCCGGCGCGGCGGTCGCCATGGCCGTGTCCGCGAACGCCGCGTCGGCCACGCAGTCGACCCCCGCGATCCAGCACGGCTCGGGCGGGTTCTGCAGCGCCGTCGTCGACATCGTCGACCCGGGCCAGAACTATGCCCAGGGCACGTTCAGCAACTACAGCTACCACGCCGTCTGCTACTTCTGGCTTGAGCGTGCCTACTACGACAGCTCCGGCCACCTCGGCCCGTACCAGTTCATCGGCTCGTACGGCACCAACCCCGACTCGATCAACGCGCCCGACGGGAAGGAGGACTTCATCATTACGAACTCGTACTGGGACGGCTCCGGGGTGCGCGTCAAGGCGTGCGTGCAGAGCTACCAGGGCGTGACGTGCACTAGCGGCGTCTGAGCGGTTCCGCCTGGTTGGCTTGGCGGAAGCCGGAAGCCCGGTCGGCCAGGCGGTGCGGACGCGGGCCTCGTATCACTCGATTGGCTAGATTGGCGCCATGCGATCTTCGTCCCGAGCGGTTGGGCTGGCACTCGGTTTCGCCGCCGATTGGTACTTCGCCGATCCGCGGCGGGGGCATCCTGTGGCGGGGTTCGGGCGGGTGGCTTCGGGGGTGCGGCGGGTGCTGTATGCCGATTCGCGGGTTGCCGGGGTCGGCTATGCGGGCGTGCTTGTTGGCGGCGCGGGTGCCTTGGGTGTCGCGGCGGAGCGGGTTGGGCGGGGGCCGGTGGTGGGGGCCGCTTTGACCGCCGCCGCTACGTGGACTGTGCTCGGTGGCACGTCGTTGCGGCGGGAGGCGGCGGTGATCGGGGAGGCGTTGGAGGCGGGGGATCTTGCGGCGGCGCGGGAGCGGTTGCCGCATTTGTGTGGGCGTGATCCGCGGGGGCTTGATGGCGATCAGATCGCGCGCGCTGTGGTGGAGTCGGTGGCCGAGAACACGTCCGATGCGGTGGTGGCGCCGCTGTTCTGGGGTGCGGTCGCGGGGATTCCGGGGCTGCTGGCGTATCGGGCGTCGAACACGCTGGACGCGATGGTCGGCTACCGCAACGCCAAGTACCGCAACTTCGGGTGGGCCTCCGCGCGGCTCGACGACGTCCTCAACTGGGTCCCAGCGCGCTTCACCGGTGCCGTGACGGTCGCGGTGGCGCCGGTCGTCGGTGGCAGCCCGTCGCACACGCTCAGTGTTCTGCGACGCGACGGGGCGCGGCATCCCAGCCCGAATGCCGGGCGGTGCGAGGCCTCTGCGGCCGGGGCGCTGGGGGTGCGGCTCGGGGGGACGAATACTTACGGTGACGTCGTCGAACATCGGCCCGTCATGGGCAGTGGCCGGGCGCCGCGCGTCGCCGACATCCGGCGGGCCGCAGTGTTGTCCGCCACAGTCGGGCTTGCGTCAGTCGCCGCCGCCGCACGTCTGGCCTACGCCCTCGCTCCACGTCGTCGGCCCGGCCGGTGAGCCGCTGATCCGACGCCTGGTGCCCAACGCCCCGTCTGGCACACTGTCCACCAAGACGACAGTCCAGGAAGCCCGTGCGAATCGGGCGCTGTCCCGCAACTGTGAGCGGCCCACCCCCGCGAGCCAGGAACTGCCTGCCGTCCGCACCCCATCAGCCCGAGGCGGAGCGCGGACTCCGCGAGAGGAAGTGCCGTCGCATGCCCGCGCGCGTTCTGTTGCTGTCGACAGCCGACACCGAACTCCTGGCCGCCCACGCCTGCGGCGCCCCCTACCGCACCGCCAACCCGGCCCGCCTCGACCCCGACGCCCTCGCGCCCCTGCTGCGCGACGCCGACGTCGCGGTCCTGCGCCTCCTCGGCGGCCACCGCCAGTGGCGCTGGCTGGTCGACGCGATCACCGCCAGCGGCCTGCCGGCCGTCGTCCTCGGCGGCGAGGCCGAGCCGGACGCCGAGCTCATGGCGCTCTCGACGGTCCCCGGCGGCGTGGTGACCGACGCCCTCAACTACCTCACCGCCGGCGGCCCGGCCAACCTCGACCAGCTCGCGAACTTCCTCACCGACACCGTCCTCGGCGGCGGCGAGGGCTTCGAGGCGCCGCAGGCCATGCCGGAGTTCGGTGTTCACGGCGACCGCGAGCAGCGCGAAGGGCGCCCGACGGTCGGCATCGTCTTCTACCGGGCCCACGAACTCTCCGGCAACACCGCGTTCGTCGACACCCTCGCCGACGCCCTCGAAACCCGCGGCGCCAACGCCCTCCCCGTCTACTGCGGCTCCCTGCGCGGCCTGTCCGACGACGCCGGCAAGGGACTCGTCGAGCTCCTCAGCCGCTGCGACACGCTGGTGGTCACGGTCCTGGCCGGAGGCGGCGCCACCGCCGCGGACGCCAGCGCCGGCGGCGACGAGGACGCCTGGGACGTCGGCGCGCTGGCCGCCCTGGACGTCCCGGTCATCCAAGGGCTCTGCCTCACCTCTTCCCATCAGGCATGGCAGGACTCTAATGCAGCCCTCACCCCGATGGACGCCGCGATGCAGGTCGCCATCCCGGAATTCGACGGCCGCCTGATCGCCGTTCCCTTCTCCTTCAAGGAGAATGGCGAGGCGGGCATCCCGGTCTACGTCGCCGACGAAGAACGCGCCGCACGCCTGGCCGGCATCGCCTACCGCCACGCCGCCCTGCGCGGCATCCCCAGCCGCGACAAGAAGCTCGCGCTCGTCCTGTCCTCCTATCCGACCAAGCACGCGCGCGTCGGCAACGCCGTCGGCCTCGACACCCCGGCCAGCGCCGTCCGCCTGCTCCACGCGCTGCGCGCGGCCGGCTACACCGTCGGCGACTTCCCCGACGACGGCGACCAGCTCATCCACCGCCTGATCGCGGCCGGCGGCCACGACGTCGAATGGCTCACCGAGGAACAGCTGGCCGCGGCGCCCGCGCGCGTCCCGCTGAGCGACTACGAGTCCTGGTTCGCCTCGCTCCCCGAAGACCTGCGCGAGGGCATCCGCCGGCACTGGGGCGAGCCGCCCGGCACGCTCTACGTGGACGGCGACGACATCGTCCTGGCCTCGCTCCAGTTCGACAACATCCTGCTGATGATCCAGCCCCCGCGCGGCTTCGGCGAGAACCCCATCGCCATCTACCACGACCCCGACCTGCCGCCGAGCCACCACTACCTGGCCGCCTACCGCTGGCTGGAGCACAGCTTCGGCGCGGACGCCGTCGTCCACCTGGGTAAGCACGGCACGCTGGAATGGCTCCCCGGCAAGGGCCTGGGCTTGTCAGAGTCCTGCGCCCCCGACGCCGTCCTCGGCGAGCTGCCGCTGGTCTACCCGTTCATCGTCAACGACCCCGGCGAGGGCACGCAGGCCAAGCGGCGCGGGCACGCCACCGTCGTGGACCACCTGATGCCGCCGATGGCGCGCGCCGACACCTACGGCGACCTGGCCAAGCTGGAGCAGCTGCTCGACGAGTACGCGACCGTCCAGGCGCTGGACCCGGACAAGACGCCGGCGGTGCGCGCGCAGATCTGGACCCTGATCCGCGCCGCGCAGCTGCACCACGACCTCGCCGCGATCCTGCACGGGGACGTCGACCGGCAGCCCGACGACGATGACTTCGACGACTTCGTGCTGCACCTGGACGGGTACCTGTGCGAGATCAAGGACGTGCAGATCCGCGACGGCCTGCACATCCTCGGGCGCGCGCCGGAGGGCGAGGAGCTGGTCGCCGACGTGCTGGCGATCCTGCGCGCCAAGCAGGTCTTCGGCGGGGTGAACGGCGCCGTGACCGGGTTGCGGCAGGCGCTGGCGGCGTACGTCGGGCTCGACGAGCAGGTGCTGCTGGCCGAGCCGGGGGCGGCGGTGAAGGTGCCGGAGCTGCTGGCGGAGCTGGCCGGCGACGTGCCGACGAGGACGGCCTCGGACGCGGTGGACGTGCTGGAGACGCTGGCCACCCGGCTGGTGTCCGGTCTGGCGGCGCGCGACTGGGATGCGGCGGCGGCCGAAGAGGTCTGCCTCGAAGTGCTGCAAGCGGCCGACCCGAGCGTGGTGAAGGTGTTGGACTTCGCCGCCACCGAACTCGTCCCGCGCCTGGCCCGCACCACCGACGAGATCGCCAACGTGGTGCGCGCCCTCGACGGCCGCTACATCCCGGCCGGCCCGTCCGGCGCGCCGACCCGCGGCCTGGTCAGTGTTTTGCCGACCGGCCGAAACTTCTACTCCGTCGACCCGAAGGCCATCCCCTCGCGCAACGCCTGGGACGTCGGCCAGGCCCTCGCCGAGTCGCTGATCGCCCGCCACCTCGCCGACACCGGCGAGTACCCGCGCTCGGTCGGCCTGACCGTCTGGGGCACCTCGGCGATGCGCACCCAGGGCGACGACATCGCCGAGATCCTGCACCTGCTCGGCTGCCGTCCGGTGTGGGACGAGGCCTCGCGCCGGGTCACCGGCTTCGAGGTGGTACCCGTCGCCGAACTGGGGCGTCCGCGCATCGATGTCACGGTTCGTATCTCAGGCTTCTTCCGTGATGCCTTCCCGCACGTCATCGCGCTCATCGACGATGCCGTCCAGGCCGTCGCAGACCTCGACGAAACCGCCGCGGACAACTACGTCCGGGCGCACGCCGACGCCGACACCGCCGCGCACGGCGACCGCCGTCGCGCCACCACGCGCGTGTTCGGCTCCAAGCCCGGGGCGTACGGCGCCGGCCTGCTGCCGCTGATCGACGCCCGCGACTGGCGCACCGACGCCGACCTCGCCGAGGTCTACGCGGTGTGGGGCGGCTACGCCTACGGCCGGGGCCTGGACGGCCGGGAGGCCCGCGGCGACATGGAGAACTCCTTCCGCCGCATCCAGGTCGCCGCGAAGAACCAGGACAACCGCGAGCACGACATCGTCGACTCCGACGACTACTTCCAGTACCACGGCGGCATGGTGGCGATGGTGCGCTCGCTGACCGGGACCTCGCCGGCGGCATACGTCGGCGACTCGGCGGTGCCGGAGGCTGTCCGGACCCGGACGCTGGCCGAGGAGACTCATCGCGTGTTCCGGGCCCGCGTGGTGAACCCGCGGTGGGTGGCGGCGATGCAGCGCCACGGCTACAAGGGCGCCTTCGAGCTGGCCGCCACGGTCGACTACCTGTTCGGCTACGACGCCACCGCCGGGGTCGTGGACGACTGGATGTACGAGCAGCTGGCGCAGACCTACGTCTTCGACGAGACGAACCGCGCGTTCATGGAGCGTTCGAACCCGTGGGCGCTGCGCGGGATCTCTGAGCGGCTGCTGGAGGCCGCCGAGCGCGGGCTGTGGGCCGAGCCGGAGGAGCAGACGCTCGACGGGTTGCGTCAGGTGTTCCTGGAGCTCGAAGGCGAGCTCGAAGGCGACTGAACATCATGTGCGACCGCCTCGCCGGATAAATGAGAGGAAGATCCGGCGGGGCTGTTGCTAGGCTCCGTGACCATGTGTTGCAACGCGTTCTTCATTCGCATCCGCGCCTGACGGCGGGTAGCGATCCTCTGATCCGTGATTCCCGCCGCATCCGAGTCCTTGCCGGTGCGGCCGTTGAGTGCTGCCCGGCTTCGATCGCGAGCGAGCCGCGGAGCAACACGTGCAGTACCAGAAGACTTCTGAATTCGTTGGTGGACGCCACGAGCTCGGCCAGAACTTTCTGGCCGATCCCGCGCTGATCGCCGCGATCCAACGGCTGGTCCGGGACGAGACGCGGGGACCGATCATCGAGCTCGGGGCCGGTGACGGGGCCCTCACCGGGCCGTTGTCGCGGCTGAAGCGGCCGGTCACGGCGTTGGAGATCGATCCGCGGCGGGTGCGGCGGCTCCAGCGGCACTTCGGCGACAGCGTGGACGTCAGGCAGGCCGACGTCCTGCGCCACCGCTTCCCGGCCGCGCCGCACACGGTGGTCGGCAATGTCCCGTTCCACCTGACGACGGCGATCATCAGGAAGCTGCTGTCCGAGCGCGGATGGAGCAGCGCGGTGCTGATCGTGCAGTGGGAGGTGGCACGACGGCGGGCCGGCGTCGGCGGGGCGAGCATGCTGACCGCCGCGTGGTGGCCGTGGTACGACTTCGACCTGGTCCGCCGGATTCCGGCCGACGCGTTCCGGCCGGTGCCGTCGGTGGACGCCGGGCTGCTGATGATGCGCCGGCGAGCCGTGCCGCTGGTCGATGAGCGGCAGGCGTATCAGGCCTTTGTGAAGCAGGTCTTCCAGGCGCCGGGACGCGGGCTGGAGGACATGATCGGGCGCACCGGGCGGGTGCGGCGTGCGGAGCTGCGGGAGTGGGTCCGGTGGAGCCGGATCCCGGCCCGGGCCCTGCCCAAGGACCTGGTGGCCGAGGACTGGGCCCGGTTGTGGGAGTTGGCGCGGGGCTGAACCGCCGTCAGCTCATCGCGTCAGCTCAGCGCGCCCGCGGCCTTGAGCGACTCCAGCAGCTTGGCCGCGCGCAGGCCGTCGCTGTGGTCGCGGGACTCGGCGATCAGGCCGTCGACGACCCGGATCACATTGATCGAGGGCAGCTCGAAGCCCTCCCCGGTGGGCGCCAGCGTGCCGACGACGGTGAACTCCACGACCGCGACCTGCGGGTCGGTGGTCTCATGGATGGTGACGTTTTTGATCTCGCTGTAGTGCAGGTATTGCGCGAAGCCGTTCATTCGCGCGCGCAGCGCGGCGTTGCCGCGGGACTCCTGGAACTCCTGCGGGGCGAACGGGTTCGTGACCACGACGTCCTCGGCGTAGAGGTCGGCGAGGTCGTCACGGCTGCCCTCGGTGACGGTGCGCAGCATCAGTTCGATCGTTTCGCGGGTGGTGCGGACGTGCTCGGACATGCGGATCCCCTCCACGGAAGCCAAGTGGGGCGAGCGCCCCGTTTCGCTGTCCGGAACGATACGGGGCGTGCGCCCCGCTTGTCGAGGGGGGTTACGCTGGCGCTGTGAACGGGTCCGTTGATGCCGATGTGACCGGCGGCGCCGCGCAGTCGACCGCCGAACGCCCGCTGCGCGCCGACGCGCGCCGCAACCGTGCGCGGGTCCTGGCGGCCGCGGCCGAGGCGTTCGCCGCCGAGGGCCCGGCGGTGCCGCTGGACGAGATCGCGCGCCGCGCCGGCGTCGGCGCGGGCACGGTCTACCGCCACTTCCCGACGAAGGAGGAGCTGCTGGCGGCCGTGCTCATCGCACGGATGGAGACGATGCTGGCCGAGGTGCGCAGCGCGCTGGCCGCGCCGGATCCGGGGCTGGCGTTCTACGGCTTCTTCGTCACCATGACCATCGACGCCCAGGACAAGATGGACCTCGCCGAGGCGTTGATGAGCCACGGCATAGACATCCGCGCCGCGACCGGGGACATCGCCGGGGCGTTGAAGGGGGCGCTGGCCGATCTGCTGCGGCGGGCTCAGGACGCCGGCGCGGTGCGTCGCGACGTGAGCGTCGAGGATCTGCACGCGCTGGTGATCGGCGCGATCGCCGCCGCCCGGGCCGCGTCGTCGGCGGACGTGCCGCGGGTGGCGGGGTTGGTGGCCGACGGGCTGCGGCCGCGTCCCGACAGCTGAGCCGATGGCCCGGTGAGCCTTGGCCGCCGCCGGTCCGGCGCCTAGGGTAATGGCTGGCAGGAGGGTGCGATAGTGACGACTGACCAGGTATTCACCACACGTCCGGAGCTCAGCGGCACGTTCGGCATGGTGTCCAGCACGCACTGGCTCGCCTCGTCGGCGGGCATGGCGGTGTTGGAGCGCGGCGGGAACGCGTTCGACGCCGCGGTGGCCGCGGGGTTCGTGCTGCACGTCGTGGAGCCGCATCAGAACGGCGCCGGGGGCGACCTTCCGGTGGTGTTCGCGCGCGGGGACGACAAGCGGCCGACCGTGTTGTGCGGGCAGGGCGTGGCGCCGGCCGGGGCGACTGTGAAGCACTTCAGCGACCTCGGGTTGGCGCTGGTGCCGGGCTCGGGGTTGCTGGCGGCGGCGGTTCCGGGGGCGGTGCCGGCGTGGCTGACGCTGCTGCGGGACCACGGGACGATGGAGCTCGCCGACGTGCTCGGGTACGCCATCGGCTATGCGCGCGACGGGTATCCGGTCACACCGGCGATATCGCAGTGTATTGCGGAGATCGAGCCGATGTTCCGGGAGCACTGGACGACGTCCGCCGACGTCTACCTTTCTGGCGGCGGGGTTCCGGCCGCGGGTTCGGTGTTTCGCAATCTGACGCTGGCTGCCACGTATCAGCGTTTGGCCGACGCGTCCGGTTCGACGCGCGAGGCGCGGATCGATGCCGCGTTGGAGGCGTGGAACCAGGGGTTTGTCGCTGAGGCGATTGATGCGTTCGCGCGTACTGCTTGGCGCGACTCTTCGGGGTCGGATCACGCCGGTGTTATTACGGGTGCTGATATGGCGGCATGGCAGCCCTCTTATGAAGAGCCGGTTCGTTATGACTTCGGCGGCTATACGTTCTGCAAGACCGGTTCCTGGGGCCAGGGGCCGGTTCTGTTGCAGCAGTTGGCGTTGCTTCAGGGCCAGGAGCTCGGCGAGCCGGGGTCCGTGGACTTCATTCATCGGGTCGTGGAGGGCGCCAAGCTCGCCTTCGCTGATCGCGAGGCCTGGTACGGCGACGGGTTCGACACGCCGATGGACGCCTTGCTCTCGCCGGAGTACAACGCGGAGCGTCGTGCGCTGATCGGCGAGGTCGCGTCGCTGGAGCTGCGTCCGGGGTCGCCGGAGGGTCGGGTGCCGGTGTTGCCGAGCCGTCCTGAGCTGCCGATCCCTGTCGACGCTTCCACCGGGGAGCCGGTCGCGTCAGGTGCGGGGCGTGGCGCGGCGCGGGGGGACACGGTGCACGTGGACGTCGTGGACCGGTGGGGGAACATGGTCGCGGCGATGCCGAGCGGCGGGTGGCTGCACTCGTCTCCGGTGATCCCCGCGCTCGGGTTCTGCCTGGGGACACGGATGCAGATGACGTGGCTGCAGGACGGGCTCGCCAGTACCCTGACACCCGGGCTGCGACCCCGGACCACGCTGTCGCCGACGCTGGCGCTGCGCGGGGAGGAGCCGGTGCTGGCGTTCGGCTCGCCCGGCGGGGACCAGCAGGATCAGTGGCAGCTGCTGTTCGTGCTGAACCACGTGCTCGGCGGGATGGATCTGCAGGCGGCGATCGACGCGCCGACGTTCCACACGTCGCATTTCCCGGAGTCGTTCTACCCGCGGCCGGCCTACCCGGGGCGGGTCGTGGCCGAGGCGCGGCTCGGCGCCGCGGTCCTGGACGGGCTGCGGCGCCGGGGGCACGAGGTGGTGGTGGCGGGGGAGTGGGCGCTCGGGCGGATGTGCGTGGTCGGGCGGGATCCGGAGCGCGGGTTGGTGCGCGGGGCGGCCAATCCTCGGGGGATGCAGGGGTACGCGGTGGGGCGGTAGCGGCGGTGGTGGTAGCGACGATGGCGGCGGTTTGGCCGCGATGGCGTCCTAGGACCCCGTGCCGCTCTCGATCTGGATCGTGTCACCGACGGTCAGGTGGTCGTAGAGCCAGACCGCATCGCCGATGAAGAGCTCGATGTCACCGTGGGTGGCATTTGTCTTGCCGACGTTGGGTTGCTGCCAAGGCGCGGCGTAGATGGCTGGCGCCTGCGGACCGAAGTCGATGTAGTAGGAGACAGACGCGTTGTAGCTGTTCCCGTCCACCGAGGTAAGCCGCTCTGACAGCTTCTTGCCGACAACGGTGAAGGTCCCCGTCTTGGTCGGATGCGTCGGAATGCCGGCCGTGATCGGCAGGGTCTTGACCACCGTGCCCTGCGCGTCGCGGACGGTCATCGTGTGCCGGCCCAGATCCAGGGTGGCAGTCGGCGCCGCCACGGCCGACGTGCTCGGTGTCGTGCCCCCTGTCGATGTCCAGACGGTGCTGGACGCAGGCGGCGGACCCGACACGTTGTGCCGCGCTCCGCCGGACGGCCGCAACGTCAGTCCCGCGGCGCCGGCGATCGCGAGGACCAGCACCGGTGCCACCGCCAGCGTCGTGGTGTGCCGGCGGCGCCGCTGGTCGCCCCGGGCCCGCACGCCGGCCGGGGACCGGACTGCGGCCTCCTGCTCCAGGCGGGCGGCGCCGGCGGTCAGGCGCTCGTCGAAGGTGCCGGGCACATCGAAGTTCTCAGGCATGGCTGGACCTCTGGCTTTCCTTGTCGAGTGCCTTGTCGAGTCGCTGGTCGAGCACTGCGGTCAGCGGAAGGGACGCCCGGCCGTCGGCAACCGGGTCGTCCAGCAGCGTCGCCAGGGCGGCGCGTCCTCGCGAAAGCCGTGCCTTGACCGTCCCGGTCGGGGCGCCGACCTCGGCGGCGACCTGTTCGACGGTCAGCCCGACGATGTGGTACAGCACGATCGCCCGCCGCTGCTTCTCCGGGATCTGCCGGAGCGCGGCGACCAGCGCCACGGAGTCGGGGCTGTGTTCGGGGACGTCGCCGGGCGGTCCGTGCCGCCGGTGCGCGGCGACCCGCCGCACGGCCGAGCGCCACGCCGACACCTTGATGCGATAGGCGACGACCCGGACCCAGGCGGCCGGGTCGTCCGTCTTCGACACGGTGTCCCAGCGCTGCCAGGCCCGGGCATAGGCTTCCTGGACGGCGTCCTCGGCCTCCGAGGAGGCGTCCCCGAGCAGCGCGACGATCTGCGCCGTGACCCGGCGCACCGTGCCGAGATAGAACTCGTCGAAATCCCGCTCCGCTCCCACCGGTTCCCCTCACCATGGCCGTGACTGGCTCGTCAACCCACCACGACGCCGGCCGCGGAGCCGGGGTTGCATGTCTCTTTCAGGACGCGGCGCGCCAGCCGGGCGTGCGGCCGAGATGCAGCAAGACCTTGTCCAAGACAGTAGCGTCTTCGGGGATCTCCAGCGCCGGGACGAATGCCGCGCCGTCGGCGGTCCGGTTGTCGCCGTTCGGCACCGCGAGCGTGATCCGCAGCGCCGCCTCGTCCATCTCCGGCCGCAGCTCGAAGGGCAGGCCGAGGCTGACCGCCACGTCCCAGGCGTGCACGACGTAGTCGATGAGGTGGAACCCGATCGCCACCCGCGCCGGGAACCGCGGCGGCACGATCGAGAACTCGGGCAGGTCGAACACGGTGTCCAGCTCCTCGCCGAGCTCGGCGAAAGCGGCCAGCACCTCCTCCGACGCGGCGAGGTACTGCTGCACGGCATCGGCCCCGGCCGGCACGAACTCCCAGTGCTTCATATCGGCGCCGTCACCCCGCGCCGCCGCCGCGAAGCCATGATGCTGCACCGTCATGTGCCCCAAGAGATCCGCGAGCGTCCACCCCGCACACGGAGTCTCCCGCCCCAGGTCCGTGACCTGCACCTGCCTGACGATGTCCATGCTGTCGCGCACCGCTCGCGCGTTCAGGTCCCTGATTTCGGTCATGTGTCGATGATCCGCTGGTGTCGGCCCGCTGGTCCACCGGGATTGGCGAAGGCGGTCTGAACGGCGCTTAGGATGCGCAGAGTGACGGATGAGGCGCGGCAGGGGGCACAAGCGGCACAAGCGATACGGACGGCGCGGGTGGCGCGCGCGATCGGAGCCGTCGTCGGGGCGGCGGTCGGGGACGCGCTGGGGGCGCCGTTCGAGTTCGGTCCAGCTGGGGCGTTCTCGGCGAAGTATCCGATGCCGGGATCGTCGACCTCTGAGATGGGCGGCGGTGGCGGCTGGGATCCGGGCGAGGCGACCGACGACACCCAGATGGCGGTGCTGGTCGCGGACTCGCTGGTGGAGCGCGGCGGCTTGGACCCGGCCGACATGTTCGACCGGTTCCGGCGCTGGGCCGCCGCCGATCCGAAGGACATCGGGACGCAGACCGAGTCGGTCCTGACCAGCGGCGATCCCTGGGACAGCGCGGCCGGGCTGCACTTCTGGATCACCGGGCACGCGGCGGGCAACGGCTCGCTGATGCGGGCCTCGACGTCCGCGGTGTACTTCGCGGCAGCCGGTCGGGAGGCGACGATGGACGCGGCGCGGCGCATCGCGGCCCTGACGCACGGGGACCGCGCCGCGTGGGAAGGAACTGCGGTGTTCCACGAGTTGGTGCGCCTCGCGCTCGCGGGAGAGGATCCGGTCGCCGCGCTGCCTGAGGTCGTCGAGCTGATCCATCCGGATCATCGCGAGCGGTACGCCGCGATCCTGGCGCCGGACTGGCATCCGAGCATGGCCACGGAGTTCAACGGTGCGGTTTGGCCGTGCCTGGCTTCGGCGGTATGGGCGGTGCGAACCACGTCGGACTACGAGGCTGCCGTTCGCGCGGCCGTCGATCTCGGCGGCGATACGGACACTGTGGCGGCCGTGACCGGTGGCCTGGCCGGCGCCGTGCACGGCCTCGACGCGATCCCGGTGCGCTGGACCGAACCACTGCACGTTCCCGTCCCCGGGTGGGGAGACCGGGTCCTGCGGTATCCGGAGCTGGTCGTCATGGCCGAGCGCCTGGTGGGCGCCGCGACCCAATAGGCTTGACCGCATGAACCAGTTCGCCGCCTCCGGTCCTGTGCAGTTCGACGGCGCCGCCGTCACGGTTGTGGGGGCGAGGGTCGTCGGGTTGTCGGCTTCGGCGGCTCTGCTGGCGCGCGGGGCGCGGGTGACGTTGGTCGATCGGTACGACGACGAGGCCACGACGGCTCGGGCGGCGCAGGCCGCCGAGCAGGGTGCGGTGCTGCGGTTGGGCGACGACGAGGCGCTGCCGGCCGGGACCGAGCTGCTGGTCGTGAGCCCCGGGATGCCGCCGTCGGCGCCGATCGTGGCGGCCGCGCGCGAGGCCGGGGTGCCGATCTGGGGCGACGCGGAGTTGGCGTGGCGGCTGCGGGCCCCGTTGCCGGACGGGAGCTACGCGCCGTGGCTGGTCGTGACCGGGACCAACGGCAAGAGCACCACGGTGCGCATGGCCGAGTCGATGCTCAAGCAGGCCGGCAAGGACGTCGTGGCGTGCGGGAACATCGGGTACCCGGTGCTCGATGCGGTGCTGCGGGGGCAGGCCGGCGGGGAGGCCGGGGAGCCGTTCGAGGTGCTGGTCATCGAGCTGTCGAGCTACCAGCTGTACTGGAGCTCCACGCTCAGCCCGCTGGCCTCGGTGGTGCTCAACATCGCGCCGGACCACCTCGACTGGCACGGCTCCTACGCCGACTACGTCGCCGCCAAGGGCCGCGCCTACGAGAACTGCCAGGTCGCGGCCATCTACAACGCCGCCGACCTGGAGACGGTGCGGCTGGTGGAGGAGGCCGAGGTCGTCGAGGGCTGCCGCGCGATCGGGTTCACGCTCGGCGCGCCGGGCCTGTCGATGCTCGGCGTGGTGGACGGGATCCTGGCCGACCGGGCCTTCGTCGCCGACCGCCGGAACAGCGCCGCGGAGCTCGGCACGATCTACGACGTCGAGCCGCAGGCCCCGCACAACATCGCGAACGCGCTGGCCGCCGCCGCGCTGGTGCGCGCGTACGGCGTGGAGCCGACGGCGGTCCGCGACGGTCTGCGCGAGTTCCGTCCCGAGCCGCACCGCATCGCCTGGGTGGCGAGGATCGACGGCGTGGACTTCGTCGACGACTCCAAGGCCACCAACCCGCATGCCGCCTCCGCCTCGATCGGCGCCTACGACCACGTGGTCTGGCTGGCCGGCGGCCTGGCCAAGGGCGCGGACTTCGACGACCTCGTCGAGCGGCACGCCAAGCGCCTGCGCGGCGCGATCCTGTTCGGCGCCGAACGCCACCTGGTCGCCGAGGCGCTGCGCCGGCGGGCCCCGGACGTGCCGGTGGTGGACCTCGGCGGGCCGGGGCCGGACGGCGCGGCCGAGGTGATGGCTCAGGCGGTGACGGCGGCGCGCGCGATGGCGGTGTCCGGGGACACGGTGCTGTTGGCGCCGGCGTGCGCTTCGATGGACATGTTCACGTCGTACGGGCAGCGCGGGGACGTGTTCGCGGAGGCGGTGCGCGCGGAGAAGGCGAAGGTCGCGGGTGCGGGAGAAGACGGCGCCTGAGATAGGCGACGTGAAGCTGTACGGTCTCGGCCGCTACAGGCCCGGCATCCTCCGGTCCCGGAAGGCCCTGGCGAACGCCGCCCCGGTCGGCGTCACGTCCGGATCGTCGGCGATCACCGCGTACAGCGCTTCGGCGGCGATGACGTCCCCGAGCGAGGCGAACAGCCCCGCCTTGTTCAGCAGCAGCGTGGTCCTGGTCTCCGGGTCCGGATCCCCGGCCATCCCGTTGTCGATCGCGATCAGCCGGTCCTGCGGATCCTCCAGCAGCAGCGAGAGTTCCTTCCACGCCGGCGGGAAGCCGGGGAAGCGCTGGGTGATCCCGCGCAGGATCCGCTTCTTCTCCTCGCGGTTCTCCAGCCACTCCAGCTGCACGAACGCCCTGGAGAACCCCGGGTTCAGCTGCCCGCCGTGCTCCCGCCGCAGCATGTCCAGGGTGGTGCGGCAGGTGAAGAAGCCGGCCGGGGACAGCGACGCAACCCGCTCGTAGAGGTTCTGCGCCGCGCGCGTGTCGCCGCGCATCAGGTGCGTGAACCCCGCGTCGTACGGCGGGTACGGCCAGTCCGGCGCGAGCGCCGCCGCCCGGCCGAGCAGCGTCAGGGCCAGGTCGTAGTCGCCGCGGGAACCCGCGGAGCGGCCTTCGGCGTGCAGGCGGTGGGCCTCGGGCGGGATCTCGTAGCTCATGGGGAGCAAAGTATTCCGCTCGAAAGTTCGACGATAGCCCTCTGATTCAGTATCCGCTTAGGTGACAGCCCTCTGACAGCACCTCACGCGTGTCCGCCCCGCACGAAGACCCCCGGGGTGATCCCGTATGCCCGCTTGAACCAGCGCGCCAGGTGCGCCTGGTCGGCGAAGCCGGTCGCGGCCGCGACGTCGGCCGGGGTGCTGCCGGAGGCCAGGAGCGCGCGGGCGTGACGCAGTCGCAGCTGCCGCTCGTAGTCGCTCGGCGACATCCCGAACTCGGCGGCGAAGGCCCGGTAGAGCGCGAACCTGCTGCAACCCGCGGCCTCGGCGAGCAGTTCCACCGACAACGTCTCGGGGTACGCCTCGCGCATCAGATCCCGCGCCCGACACGCCGCCATACGCTGTGCGCCGTCGGCCAGGGTCCTGATCCGCGGCGGCCGGGTCGCGCCGCGCAGGTGCGCGCCGAGGATCACGGCACGCAGGCGCTCGTCGCGCGCGAGCGGGCTGGCGTCGGCGGCCAGGGCGGCGTGGAGTCCGGCGATGGCGTCGGCCAGGCGGCGGTCGCCGAGGACCGGGGTGGTGAACAGGGGCAGGGGAGCGGCGGCGGCGAACGGGTCGGCGTGGTTGGACGGGCCGGGCTGGCCGGACTGGCCGGACTCACCGGACCGACCAGTCCAAGCGGCACCGCCGGCTGCCAAGTCGAGATCGGCCCGAGCGCCACCGCTGGCCGGGAGGCTGAGATCGCCCCAAGCGGCACCGCCGGCCGCCAAGTCGAGATCGGCCCGACCGACACCGCCGGCCGGAAGGCTCAGATCGGCCCGAGCGCCACTGTCAGCCGTCAGGTCGAGATCCGCCCGACCGGCGAAGTCCGTGGCGTCGGCGACACCGGCGGCGTCCGCCAACACCGCGCGCACGATCTGCGGCGACACGTGCACGATCCGGTAGTGGTAGCCGAGGTCGGCGGCGGCGCGGCCGTCGTGCGGGTCGTCCGGGTTCAGCGCCATGACCATGCCGGCGGCGCTGGTGTGCAGGGCCCCGCGGCAGTGGAACTGCTGGGCGCCGGCGTCGGTGACGCCGAAGGAGTAGGCGTCGTGCGAGTGCGGCGCGTAGACGTGGTCGCGGAACCGGGCGTGCATGGCTTCCAGGCCGCGCGTGTCGTCGCGCCAGTACTCGGCCCACCCCAGGGCCGCAGCCGTGTCTGCCGTGCCTCCCATGCTCTCCATTGTGGCCCGGGGCTGCGCCGAAGCGGGCCGCACGAGCGTTCAAGACCGAATAGTGGGACACGCGCCAGGCTCGGCACATGTCAGCTCAGCAGCGGAACCCGTACCTGCTCCTCACGATGACCATGATGTTGTGGGGCGGGGCTTTCTCCAGTTCGGAAACGGTCGTCGACCACGTGCCGCACACGGTCGCGGCCACGCTGCGCTTCGGCGGCGGGGCGATCGCGCTGCTCATCGCGATGGCCCTGACCGGCCGGAGTCTGCGCGTCGGGATGCGTGCCGCCGGCCGCGCCTGCCTGGCGGGCGTCCTGGGCGTTTTCGCCTACAACGGCTTCTTCTTCTGGGGCCTGTCGCTCGCGCCGTCGTTGGACGGCGGGATCCTCATCCCGGTCATGAGCCCGGTGCTGACCACCGTGTTCCTGCTGGTCACCGGACGTGAGAAGGCTTCGCACCGGCGCCTGGTCGGTCTCACGTTGGGACTGGCCGGAGCGGCGGTCTACCTGATCGGCGCCAACAGCGCGGGCGGAGCAGGCGGCGGGTCGCACCGCCTGGTGGGCGACTTGTTGTACATATTGAGTGCCGTGTCCTGGGCCGCGTTCACCCTCGCCGCGCCGAAGGTGCTGGCCGGCATCGAACCGCTGACCGCGATGACGTACGCGACCTGCACCGGCGCCGTCCTGCTGGCTCTGGTCGCCGCCCCGGACCTGGGCCGGGTGCCGTGGGGCGCGCTGCCGTCAGAGGTCTGGCTCAACGTCGCCTACCTGGCGATCGGCGCGACGGCGGTCGCCAACGTCCTGTACTACCGCGGCGTCGCCGCCGTCGGCCCGGCCAGCGCCTCGCTGATGATGTTCCTCGTCCCGGCGGTGAACACGACCTGTGCCACGCTCTTCCTCGACGAGTCGTTCACGGCGTTGCAGGCCGCCGGGGCCGTCGTCCTGCTGGTCGGTGCGGCGCTCGCCGGGCGCGCGCGGATCAGCCTTCGGCGACGGCGGCCGACCCGGGGGCCCGACCCCCGACCTCAAGCTGACACCCCGCCCCGCCTCAAGCTGACACCCCGTCCGGCGCCCGCTGGCTACCCTAAGGACCATGAGTGAACAGGCCGCGGGCGCGCCGGCGTCGCCGTTGAAGAACGCCGTGCGCGCGCTGCGGGCCCGTCGCGCGGTCCTGAAATCCCTGTTCGACCTCGAACTCACGTCCTACTACCTGCTGCTCGGGGCCGTCCTGCTGCTGCTCGGCATCGGGTTGCTGGAGGTGTTCTCGGCCTCCAGTGTCAACAACCTGGTCAACGGCCGGCCGATGCTCTCCTCCATCAGCAACCAGGCGGTCTCGGCGGTGCTGGGGCTGGCGCTGATGTGGGGGGCGTCGCGGCTGCCGCCGCGGGCCTACCGGGCGCTCGCATATCCGGCGCTCGTCGGGACCGTGTTGTTGCTGCTGCTGGTGCTCGCCGTCGGCTCCTCGCACAACGGCAACAAGAACTGGCTGATCATCGGTCCGCTGACAGTCCAGCCCAGTGAGTTCGCCAAGCTCGCGCTCGTGCTGTGGGGCGCCGACCTGCTGGTGCGCAAGGAGAAACTGCTCACCACCTGGGACCACCTGTTGGTGCCGCTGGTCCCGGGGGCCGTGCTGATCATCGCTCTGGTGATGATGGGCGGGGACATGGGGACCTCGATAATCATCGTCGCCATCGTCTTCTGCCTGCTGTTCACAGCCGGGGCACCGGGGCGGCTGTTCTCCATCCTGCTGTGCTCGGCCGTCGGGCTGACGGCGCTGGCCATCCTGATGCGGCCCTCGCGCGTGCGGCGCTTCACCAACTTCCTCAGCCCCGAGAACGACCCCGGCGGCACCGGCTACCAGGCCATCCACGCGTTCCAGGCGCTGGCCAGCGGCGGCTGGTTCGGGGAGGGGCTGGGCGCCAGCAAGCAGCGCTGGGGGCAGCTGCCGGAGGTGCAGACCGACATGATCTTCGCGATCGTCGGTGAGGAACTGGGACTGATCGGGGCGCTGACCGTGCTCGCGCTGTTCCTGACCCTCGCCTACGCCGGTATCCGGCTGGCGCTGCGGACCACGGATCCGTTCGTGCGGCTGGTGTCGGCCTCGGTCACGGTGTGGCTGGCCGCGCAGATGATGATCAACCTGGGGGCGGTGACCGGGGTGCTGCCGATCGCGGGCGTGCCGTTGCCCTTCGTCTCCTATGGCGGGTCGTCGCTGTTGCCTTCGTTGACGGCGGTGGGGATGCTCATGTCCTTTGCCAGGAGGCGTCCGGAGCCGTTGGACGCGGCGACGGTCGAGGGCGCTCCGGGCACCGTGCGCGATCAGGCCGTCACCGTACCGCGTCCGGATTCGGCCCCCGCCGACCGATAGGGTGGCCGGGTGCATGTGGTCATCGCCGGCGGCGGCAGCGCCGGGCATATCGAACCCGCCCTGAACACCGCGGACGCCCTGCGGCGCGCCGACCCCTCGATCGGCATCACGATGCTCGGCACCGAGAAGGGCTTGGACACCAAGCTCATCCCGGCCCGCGGGTACGAGTTGCGGCTGATCCCGGCGGTCCCGCTGCCGCGCAAACCGTCCGCGGCTCTGCTGACTCTGCCCTCGCGGCTGCTCGGCACCGTCAAGGCCGCGCAGGACGTGATCATGGACGTCGACGCGGACGTGGTCATCGGCTTCGGCGGCTACGTCGCGCTCCCGGCGTACCTGGCCGCGCGCCGCGCCAAGCGGCCCATCGTGGTGCACGAGGCCAACATCCGCCCCGGCCTGGCCAACCGCGTCGGCGCCAAGTTCACCGACCACGTGCTCACCGGCAACCCGGCGGTCCCGATGCCCGGCGGCGTCTGCGTCGGCATGCCGCTGCGCCCGGCCATCACCAGCCTGGACCGCGCGGCCGTGCGCGCCGAGGCCCGCGAGTCCTTCGGCCTGGACCCCGACCGCCCGACGCTGCTGGTCACCGGCGGCTCGCAGGGCGCGCGGCGGCTGAACGACACGATGGTCGCATCGGTGAAGATACTGCGCGACGCCGGGATCCAGGTCCTGCACTCCTACGGCGACAAGAACTCCGTGTCGATACAGCAGGATCCTGCGGGGCCGCCTTACGTGGCGCGGCCGTACGTGGACCGGATGGACCTCGCCTACGCCGCCGCCGACCTGGCGATGACCCGCAGCGGCATGATGACCTGCAGCGAACTGGCGGCGGTCGGACTGCCGTCGGTGTACGTGCCGCTCCCGGTGGGCAACGGCGAGCAGCGACTGAACGCGGCGCCGGTGGTCGAGGCCGGCGGCGGACTGCTGATCGACGACTCCGCGCTGACGCCGGAGTGGTTCGCGGCGAACGTGGTGCCGCTGCTGCTCGACGGTGCGCGGCTGGAGACGATGAGTGCCGCGGCGCGGCGGTTCGGGATCCGGGACGCGGACGTGAAGATCGTTGATCTGGTGTTCGCGGCGGCCGGGGTGAAGCGGCCGGCGGCGGCTGTTGCTGGGGCTGCGCCGAGCGTTGAAACCGCGCCTGCGCCGGTTGCTGCTGCCGAGCCGAGCACTGAGACCGAGCCGACCGCCGAGCCCGAGGCCGAAACCGCCTCCCAGACAGGTGAGCGTTGATGACCGCCCAGGACCCGAGCCTCGTGGCTGAACGCCGCGCCCCTCGCTTCCCCGCCCCCGCCGAGGTCGTCCCGGCCGCCGAGCTGGGCCGCATCCACCTCGTCGGCATCGGCGGCGTCGGGATGGCTCCGCTGGCGCGCGCGATGCTCGGCCGCGGCCTTCCGCTGAGCGGCAGCGACATCAAGGACTCCGCGACCGTCGGGGAGCTGCGGGCCCTCGGTGCGACCATCGCCATCGGGCATGCGCCGGAGAACCTGGACGGCGTCGACACCGTCGTGGTCTCCGCCGACATCCCGGTGGGCAACGTCGAGATCGTCGAGGCGAAGGCCCGCGGGCTGCGCGTTCTGCACCGTGCCTCCGCGCTGGCGGCGCTGATGCCCGGCTACCGCTCCGTGGCCGTCGCCGGCACCCATGGCAAGACCACCACCAGCTCGATGGTGGCCGTCGCGCTGCGGCACGCCGGCCTGGACCCGAGCTTCGTCATCGGCGGCGAGATCGGCACCACCGGGGAGTCCGGGCACGCCGGTTCCGGCGACGTGCTCATCGCCGAGGCCGACGAGTCCGACGGCACCTTCACGCATTACCGGCCGGACGTCTCGGTCATCACCAACATCGAGCTCGACCACCCGGACCACTTCGCCGACGTGGTGCAGGTCCGGGCCGAGTTCCAGGACTTCGCCGACCGGCTGCGGCCCGGCGGCACGCTGGTCTGCTACGCCGACGACCCGGCCGCCCGCGCCATCGCCGACCGGACCGCCGCGCGCGGTGTCCGGGTGCTGACCTACGGGGTCGGCGAGGACGTCGACATCCGCGTCACCGACGTCGGCACCGTCGGCGGCTTTCCCACCTTCAAGCTGGTGACCGCCGCCGAGACGCCCGGTCCGATCACCCTGTCCGTCCCGGCGCGGCACAACGCCCTCAACGCAGCCGCCGCGTTCGGCGTGGCGCTGGCGCTCGGCGTGGACCTCAAGCCGTATCTGGACGGCGTCGCGGGGTTCAGCGGCGCGCGCCGCCGGATGCAGCTGCTCGGCGAGGCTTCGGGCGTGAAGGTCTACGACGACTACGGCCACCACCCGACCGAGATCGCCTCGGTCCTGTCGGCGGCGCGCGAGCTGGCGGGGGAGGGGCGCGTCATCGCCGCCTTCCAGCCGCACCGGTACTTCCGCACCAACACGTTCCTGCACGAGTTCGGCCCGGCGCTCGGCGGCGCCGACGTGGTCGTGGTGCTCGACGTGTACGCGCACGGCGAGAAGCCGATCCCCGGCGTCGGCGGCGACGTGATCGCGGCCGAGACCGGGCTCCCGGCCGAGGCCAGCGTGTTCGAGCCGGACTTCGACCGGGTGCCGCAGCGCCTGGCCGAGCTGGCGCGGCCCGGGGACCTGGTGGTGACGGTCGGGGCCGGCGACGTGACCGAGATCGGTCCGCGGCTGCTGAAGCTGCTGGCGTAGCCGCGCGAGCGAACGGCTGAGGGCGTCCCGTTTCGGGGCGCCTCCGTCCAGGGCCGCGTGGAACAGAGCCCACCAGGCCTGGTCCACGGAGATGCCGGAGACCGACAGCCGGACCGGCATGTCGCCGGGT